>NZ_JAGHKN010000044.1:0-38559 GCF_023093475.1 Methylobacterium sp. 37f | reverse complement strand
CGGTACCACCCGCCGTCGTACCAACGCCCGCGTCGCCGCCCGCGGCCACGACGGGACCGACTCCGCTGGTCACCGGCACGCCTGCGACCGTGCTCGACACCCAGGATTACGAGGGCATTCTCGGGAAGGCCGTGCGCAGTTCCACCGGCGAGGATATGGGCCGGATCATCGACATCATCCTCGACAAGGATGGACGTCCCCGCGCGGCGATCATCGATTTCGGTGGCTTCCTCGGGGTCGGCTCCCGCAAGATCGCGGTGGACTGGCGCGCGATGCGCTTTACCGCCGACGGCAAGGCCAGCCGGCCGGTGCTTCAACTGAGCCGCAACCAGGTACGCGTCTCGCCCGAATACAAGCCCGGCGAGCCGATCGTCGTGCTCGGCCCGGCCAGCCCCGCCACCCCGCCGGAGGGTGAACCCGCAGCCAACGCCGTTCAGGGTCCGCCCACGCCGCCCGCTGCTGCGGCACCTGTCGCGGCGCCAGCGGCTTCGCCACCCGTCGTGGCGCCAGTGCCCGTACCTGTCCCGACCCCCGCGCCCGAGAAGGCGCCGGATAAGCCGGCCGAGAAGTCACCGGATCGATGACGGTACCGCTTCCGAAGGATCGCCGGGCGCTCAAGCCGCGTGAGGTGTCGCGTCCGGACTTCCGGCCACGCCCCCTCCCCCGTCGCGACGCCCTCACGGACGACGGTCCGACGTCGACGGCAGCGGGGGCCCCGGCCGACATGAAGGTGATCTCGCGCACGAGCACGCGTGGCCTCGACGGGTTCGCGTTCTTCGTAGCGAACCTGCAGACCGGCTTCGGACCGTTCCTGGCGGTGTACTTCACCCAGGCGAAATGGACCCAGTCGGATATCGGCTTCGCCCTCACGGTCGGCAGCCTTGTCAGCCTCCTCGGCCAGGTGCCGGGCGGGGCCTTCGTCGACGCCGTGCGCTCCCGCCGTTTCGCCGCCGGCTTCTCGGTGGTCGCCATCGCGCTGAGCGCTTTCGCGCTCGCCATGTGGCCGAACTTCCTCGTGGTGCTGCTGGCGATGGCGGCCCATTCGGCCGCGAGTTGCATCCTCACCCCGGCCATCGCGGCCATCAGCATCGGCCTTGTCGGCCATGCCCGCGCGGGCGAGCGGCTGGGGCGGAATGCCAGCTTCTCGGCCCTCGGCAATGCGGTGGCGGCCGCCGGCATGGGCGCCTGCGGCTACTATTTCTCGAATGACGCGGTCTTCTATCTGACCGCCGCCCTGATGGTGCCGACCCTGATCGCGCTCTCGCGGATTCGCGCCGACGAGATCGAGCCGCCGCCGCGCACGAGGGCGACCGAGAGCACCCCGGCGCCCCGTCGCGACGCGGGCCTGCGCGCTCTGCTCACCAACCGCGCTCTGCTGTGCTTCGGCGCCTGCATGACCCTGTTCTTCCTGGCCAACGCGGCGATGCTGCCGCTGGTAGGCAGCATGCTGACCCTGCGGGCCAGCGAGACCGCCACCGCGCTGATCGCGGCCTGCATCGTCGTGCCCCAGGTGGTTCTCGCCCTGTCGGCCCCGGCCGTCGGGCGCGCGGCAGAGCGCTGGGGCCGTCGCCCCCTGCTGCTCATCGGCTTCGCAGCGCTGCCGATCCGAGGCCTGCTCTTCGCCTACGTCGACAGTCCCGAACTGCTGGTGGCGATCCAGGTCTTCGACGGCGTCTCAGCCGCTGTGTTCGGCGTGATGGTCCCGCTGGTGGTCTCGGACGCGACCCGGAAGACCGGACACTTCAACCTCGCCCTCGGGGCGGTCGGGACGGCGATGGGGATCGGAGCGGCCTTGTCGACCTCACTGGCCGGCATCATGGCGGACCGGCTCGGCAGCCATACGGCCTTCCTGGGGCTGGCGATCGTGGGATTCGCCGCTTTCGCGCTCGTCGCCCTGATCATGCCGGAGACCAGACACGCGCCCGACCCCTAAGGGAAACGCCCGAAAGCCGCGTTCCTCGAAGCGGACGGCATCGAATTCGCTTGCCAGAAAATCCGCGCATGGGAATTTGCTTGATCGGGACTTCGCTTGCCGCTCAAGCAACATTCAGGTTCGCGCGCTATAACGCGCGAACCTGCGCCCGACACCGCAACGCTTGGGTTCGCTTTGCGTTGCGACCCAGGGGGACTCAAGATCCCGTGTGCGACATGCGCGGGAAACCAGGGTCCGTAAGGACGCCTTCATAGAAACAGGTTCACGCCACTGCCGGGTGAACCTTCGACACCGGGATGGTCACCCTGATGGAAGACCTCTGCGTTTATGCCGATCGGCCCTTCGCCTTCGTCGGTCGCTATCTGCGCCGACGCGCCCTGCCGCATATCGTGATCCTGTGCGCCGTCCTCGGCGCCGTGGGTTTCTCGGTGAGCACGGATTATGCGCTGAAGGGCGTGGTCGACGCGCTGAGCAAAGGCCCCTCCTCCGGCCTGATCTGGGGCGCGCTGAGCGTCCTCATCGCCTTCATCGCCGCCGACAACATGCTGTGGCGCGTGGCCAGCCTCGTCGGTTCGTTCACCTTCGTGGGCGTGACGGGCGACATCCGCCGCGACCTCTTCCGGCACATGACCGGGCACTCGCCGTCCTTCTTCGCCGACCGCCAGCCCGGCACCCTGGCCTCGCGCATCACCGCGACCTCGAACGCGATCTTCACGGTCGAGAACATGTTCGTGTTCAACGTGATGCCGCCGTGCGTCGCGGCCTTCGGCTCGATCCTCTACATCGGCACCGTCAACCTCACGATGGCCCTGGTGCTCGCCGGCATCTTCGCCGCCGTGGTGGTGCTGATGTTCAAGATGGCGGCAGCCGGCAAGCCGCTCCATCACGACTTCGCCGCGAAGGCAGCCTCGGTCGACGGCGAGATGGTCGATCTCGTCGGCAACATGCCTCTGGTGCGAGCCTTCTCGGCCTTCAAGCGCGAATACACCCGCTTCGACGGCACCATCGGGCAGGAGATGCGTTCGCGCCGCTCCTCGCTGCTCTACCTGGAGAAGCTGCGGATCGTGCACGCGATCCTCACGGTGCTGGCGGTGCTGGGCCTGCTCTACTGGGCCATCAACATGTGGGAAGCCGGCCAGGCCACCAATGGTCAGGTCGTCCTCGTCTGCACCCTGGGCATCCGCATCCTGGCCGCCACCCGCGATCTCGCGGTGGCCCTGGTCGACGCGACCCAGCACACCGCGCGCCTGTCGGAGGCGCTTCACACCCTGCTGCAGCCGCACGACCTGATCGACCATCCGGAGGCGGAGCCGCTCTCCGGCACCCATGGGGCCGAGATCACGTTCGACCACGTCGCCTTCTCGTATCCGGACGGCCGCGGCGTCTTCACCGACTTCGACCTCGTCATCCAACCCAGTCAGCGGGTCGGCCTGGTGGGCAAGTCCGGCGGCGGCAAGTCGACCCTGTTCTCCCTCCTGCAGCGCTTCTACGACGCGCAGGGCGGCCGCATCCTGATCAACGGCCAGGACATTCAGCGGGTGACCCAGGAATCCTTGCGCGAGGCCATCACGGTGGTGCCGCAGGACGTGTCGATGTTCCACCGGACCCTGCGCGAGAACATCCGCTACGGCCGGCCTGACGCCTCCGACGAGGATGTGTGGAAGGCCGCTGCCGCGGCCCATTGCACCGACTTCATCGAGGCCCTGCCCGAAGGGTTCGACACCATCGTGGGCGACCGCGGCGTGAAGCTCTCCGGCGGCCAGCGCCAGCGCATCGCCATCGCACGCGCCATCCTCAAGGACTCGCCGATCCTGCTCCTCGACGAGGCGACTTCGGCCCTCGACGCCGAGTCCGAGGAAGCGATCCGCCACGCCCTCGCCAACCTGATGCACGGCCGCACCGTGATCGCCATCGCGCACCGGCTCTCGACCCTGAAGGACTTCGACCGGATCGTGGTGCTCGAGGGTGGCCGCATCATCCAGGACGGCTCGCCGGACAAGCTGACTCATCTCGACGGGTTCTACCGCGAGCTGATGAAGAAGGAATCGATGTCCATGGCGCTGGCCGCCGCCTGACCCTCCGGCGAGCCGCCAAGTGCTCGCTCTTGCCTGAACGGGATCGCCCACCGCCGGCTTCCCCGTTCGGCCGGCTTAAGGTGCCACGACGAAACTCTGCTCGGTGGACACGGAACGGTCGGAACGCTTGTCTCGGGCGCTGAAGCCGAGGATGTAGGCGCCCGGCGGAAGACCCGAGATCGCCAGATCGTAGTTGATGAAGAACTTCGGTTGGCCGTTCAGGAGGTCAGGCGCGTCGACCAACAGATCCTTGTCTATGGCGCCCTCTTGCCCCAGAGGATATCGCCCTCCGGGTTCCGGACATCGACGTCGACGATGTAGCCGAAGCGCCGCTTGTCCCCCTCGACGGGTACCAACGTCGCGCCGGTGGCCTCGAGATAGGTGAAGATCCGCTCGTCCTTCCGGAACGTGTTCGAGGTCCGAGAGGTGTACGATCCGAAGCCCGGCGCAGTCTCGGTGACGAACAGGTTCCGGGGCACGCGCAGGGGTGTCGGGGCCTTCGGCGCGACGCACAAAACCTCACTCGCAGTATTCGTTGAATGGTCGACCATCCTCGGGGCCTCGGCCATCGGCGCGGCGCCGCCCGACCAGAAGCTCGACGGGGCTGAACCGGAATCGGCCGGGAGCTTGATGCTGTTCATGACCGCCGACAGAGTGGCCTCATTCGCCGTCCGCTCGTCCTTCGTGCCCCAGATGGTGATCAGCACGACGCGGTCGCGGCTCGCATCGACGGTGACGAAATCCACGATGGTTTTCTCGGAACCGGCGGTGGTAGTGTAGCGCTGGACCCGGGCCGGGGTGCCGCCGATATCCAGGGTGACCGCAACCGGCTTGACGCTCAGGTCGACCTTGCCCTTCTTCAGATAGGCCCTGGTTTCCTTGATCAGGTTTTCAAGATCCGATCGGTCGCCATAAGCCACGTTGACGACCAGGTAGCCGTCCGAGGCGACAGAATTGATCTCGTTTTTCCCTGCAGTAACGTTCCAATTATCAGGAATCGTCAGCGTTATGGCCGGGCTTTTGGCAGGAAGCGCGTAAGTCTTGGCCTCTGCCGGCAGGGTGAACGAGGCCAGCAGAGCAAACGTCAACATTCGAGTCAGCATGGGCGCGTCTCATCCGGAACCCGGTCCCGCCGATGCGACGACCAGAACTCCGCTGATAAGGGAGGAAACTTGCCATCGTCTTCCGATACATTGTGTTCGGGCGATGTGCCGGCACTAACCTCCGATCACGGAGAAGAATCGATGAAACGCCCCGGGACAGGTCGGTCGATCGGCTCATCCCGCGCGCTACGGCTGCGGTCCGGCGCGCATGCCGGAGACCGCGAACCAGCACGTCTGCCGGATAGATTCCGGCGCGATCCGGGATGGTCGGGTCTCAGTTAGTTGTGCGACTGGATGAAGTTGCGCACCAGCGGGTAGGTCTGGCTCTCCCACTTGCGGCCCGAGAAGACACCGTAATGCCCGACGCCGGCCTGGAGATGGTGGCTCTTCATGTGGTGCGGAAGGCTGGTGCACAGGTCGTGCGCCGCCATGGTCTGGCCCACTGCGCAGATGTCGTCGCGCTCGCCCTCGACCGTCATCAGCGCGGTTCTGCGGATGGCGCCCATGTCGATCGGATTACCCCGATAGGTCAGCTCGTTCTTGGCCAGGGTGTAATCCTGGAACACGGTCTTGACCGTCTCGATGTAGAACTCGGCCGCGAGATCGAGCACGGCGAAATATTCGTCGTAGAAGCCCTCGATCTGGCGCGCCTTTTCGGTTTCCCCGTTGGCGAGGTGCCAGAACAGGTCCGCGTGCCCCTGCATGTGGCGCTTGGCGTTCATGGACACGAAGGCCGAGACCTGCATGAAGCCGGGATAGACCCGCCGTCCGGCGCCCTTGTGACGATCGGGAACCGTGGCGATGAGGTTCTTCTCGAACCACGCGATCGGCTTCGAGGTCGCAAGGTGGTTCACCGAGGTCGGCGAGATCCGACAATCGACTGGGCCGGCCATCAGCGTCATGCTGCGCGGCTGCGCCACGTCCTTCGTGTGGGCCATCACCGCAGCGGCGGCCAGCGCCTGCACCGCCGGCTGGCACACGGCGACGAGGTGGGCCCCCTCACCGATCGCCCCGAGGAACTGCACCAGATGGTCGACGTAATCGTCGAACCCGAAGGCACCGGCGGAGAGCGGCACGTCGCGGGCGTTGTGCCAGTCGGTGATGTAGACGTCGTGATCGGGCAGCAGGGTGCGGACCGTCCCGCGCAGCAGCGTCGCGAAATGCCCGGACAGGGGCGCCACCACGAGCACGCGCGGCTGCTCGGTTTCCACGTCCTTCTTGAAGCGCAGCAGGGTTCCGAACGGGGTGGCGAACGCGACCTCTTCGGTCACCGGCACCTCGCGGTTGCCCACTGTCACGCTGTCGATCCCGTAGGCGGGTCGCGCGAAGGTGAGGCCGGCCCGCATCATCATCCGGGCACCGGCCGACCACCAGGTCAGCGGCTCCTTGTAGCCGGCGGCGGTCCAGGGCGAGACGGCGTCGTGGACGAGACGTCCCCAGGCGCGCGTCTGCTCAGCCAGATCCGACTGGGCATCAAAGGCACGATACAGCATGCAGCCCGAACTCCTACGCGAACGGTCGAATCGCAGAACGTCCGCGGCAAGCGGGCGCGGCGGCAGAGCCGCCGACGATGGGGCGCTAGGCTGCGGCACCCCGGCCCCGGACGCAACGGCCTTAACGTGTGATATCCTGCGGTTGTTGTGCGTATGCATCACCGGAGAAGTGTCGCGCGTCGCTTCGGAATAACAGGTGAACATGAGGTCGCCGCCGGCCGTGACTGTGAAAGGACAACCTACACGTTGGGAAAAGGCTCCGCTGACGGCCAGCGACACCGCGGCACGACCGGAACCATCGTGCCTGTCGGTGGATCGCGGCGGCACGAGTCTTGGATCACGTGTCGGCGAGGAAACATCAGGGGGGACACGACGATGCCTGCGGCCACGCTGACCATTTCGAGCCGGAATTATTCGTCGTGGTCGCTGCGCGGCTGGCTGGTCTGCCGGATGGCCGGGATCGACTTCGAGACGGAGTTGCTTTCCGGAAACGACGCCTCGACCCGCGCCGAGCTTCTGCACCTGTCGCCCTCCTTCCTGGTTCCCCGCCTCGTCCATGGCGAAATCATCGTCTGGGATACCCTCGCGATCGCGCAGTATCTCAACGAGATCCGGCCCGAGGCCGGGTTCCTGCCAAGGAACGACGTGGCGCGGGCCCATTGCCGCTCGATCTCGGGCGAGATGCATGGCGGCTTCATCAACCTGCGCTCGGCGCTTCCGATGAACCTGAAGGGCCGCCATCCCAACTTCAGGATCTTCAATGGCGCCCGGGGCGATATCGAGCGCGTCATCACCATCGTGGACGAGTGCCTCGACCGCTACGAGGGCCCGTTCCTGTTCGGGGCGACCCCCAGCCTCGCCGACGCGATGTTCGCCCCCGTCTGCACGCGCTTCCGCACTTACGACGTCCCCCTCTCGGGCCGGACCACCGCCTATCGCGACACCATCCTCGCGTGGCCCCTGATGGAGGAATGGGCCGAGGCGGCGGCGCGCGAGCCCGACGAGATCGAGGAACTCGACATGGAGTTCTGAGGGCGCCTGCACGAACCCGCTCGCGCGCCGAGATGGACCGTGCGACCCCAGCGGGCGCCACGTGCGAAGCGACACGTCAACCTGCCAAGACGACCCCTATATCACTCTCGTCTCAGTCGAGACGAAAACAACTAAAGTCTTCGCCTCACGTAGGAGTGATCTAGCCAGATGAAAACCCGTCTTTCCGCCCTCGTCGTCGCTTCGGTTCTTGCCATCGCGGCTCCGGCGACCGGAAGCTTCGCGTTCGACCGCGCCGCCCCGGCCTATGGCGAGGTGCCCGCGTCGCGCTACGACAACATCACGACGGGCTCCATCCGCTCCTACGATGTCCCGGCGACCGGCCGCTGCGCCGAGAGCTCGGCCGCCGAAGGCAACGCCAACCAGCAGAACTTCCCGGTCCAGCAATACGGCCAGACCTCCGGCGGCCCGCGCTGCTGATTGCCTGACGACTTGGCATGATCGAGCGCGCGAGCGCCCGACGTTCCGAAGAATCCTATTCGAAGGCCCGGCCCGCGTGGTTCGGGCCTTTTTCGCGCCCTCACGGCCGGCGGGCGGTACTCATTCGGCGGCGGCGCGGTGGGTGGCCTCTGTCGGGGAGTTCGACGGGGAGGCCGCGGCGGCGCGCGGCAGCTCGATCCGGGCGGTCAGGCCGCGCGGGGTCCGGTTGCGCAGGGTGAAGCGCCCTTCGTGCGAATCCACGATGGCGAGAACGATCGACAGCCCGAGGCCGAAGCCGCTGGCGGTGTCGAGGTTGCGGGCCCGGTCGCCGCGGACGAAAGGCTGGAGCATGGCGTCCCGCTCGGATTCCGGGATGCCCGGACCGTCGTCGCTGATGTCGACGGCAATGCCCCGCTCGGTCTGCGTCACCGTGAGCCGCGCCGCGCCGCCATACTTCACGGCGTTGTCCACGAGGTTCACGATCGCGCGCTGAAGCTCGTCCGGGCGCCCCTGGACCAGCACGTGACGGGTCTCGTCGACCCGGACATCGGCGCCGATATCCGCGAACTCGTCGGCGACGGTCTGCACGATGGAGGCGAGGTCGACCAGGATGCGCGCGCCTCCGCCGGGGCTCTGTCCGTCGCGCACGAAGGAGAGGGCCGCCTCCACCAGCCCGTTCATCTGGTCGAGGTCGCGCAGGGTCATGCTCCGGGCGTGGTCGTCCTCGATGAACTCGGCACGCAGGCGCAGGCGGGTGATCGGCGTGCGGAGATCGTGGCTGATGGCGGCGAGCATCTGGGTCCGGTCGTCGACGAGGCGGCGCACGCGCGCCCGCATCCGATCGAGGGCACGGGACAGCGTGACGACCTCGCGCGGGCCGTTCTCGGGCAGGTCCACAAAGTTCATGCGGGTGCCGAAAGCGTCCGCCGCCTCGGCGAGGCGGGCCAGGGGAGCCGTGAGTGCCCGCGTCGCCCACAGCGAGATCAGCGAGACGGCGACGGCCAGGAACACGAAGGTGAAGATGATGGCCCCCTGCCGCATCGGCGGCCGGTCGTCGTCCGGCACCAGGGCGGAGAGGCGGGCACCGGCGGGCGTGACGATGCCGACGCGGACGCCCGCCGGCGTATCGGCCGGACGCCGATCCGCCCACAGGTCGGTGATGCCGAGGGGGCGGCCGAAGCCGTCGCGCAGGCGCTGGACCATGGAATGGTCGCCAAGGCGGTCGCCAGGCCGGTCACCAAGACGGTCGCCGCCCGTCGCTTCGGAACGACCGGTCTCCGGGCCGGTGCCGTCCCAGGGCTCGATACGGAGGGTCGGCAACATCCGGGCCGCGTTGGCCAGCAGCGCCGGGCGGTCGGCAGGGGCGGCGCCGTCGAGGAGACGGGCGACCGTCGCGAGGCGGGTTGCGGCCACGCCGGGATGATCGTCGGGCCGCCAGGGCTCGCGCAGGGTGAAGAACGCCAGCGTCGCCATCGCGTGCGCCAGAACCACGGCGGCGACGATGAGCAGGGCGATCTGTCCGGCGACGCTCGACGGCACCAGAGTGCGCAGGCGGGTCCAGGGCGCCCTCATGTGCGCGTCACCTCGGGCGTGAAGAGGTAGCCGCCGGAGCGGATGGTGCGGATGATCTCCGGGTTGCGCGGATCCGGCTCGATCTTCTGACGGATGCGGCTGATCAGGACGTCGATGCTGCGCTCGAAGGGGCCGGCCGCGCGACCCTGCGTCAGGTCGAGAAGCTGGTCGCGGGACAGCACCCGGCCGGGGCGCAGACAGAGGGCGTGAAGCAGGTCGAACTCCGCGCCCGTGATGGCGATGCGGGCCTCCTCGGGGCTGAGGAGTTGGCGCAGGGAGATGTCGAGGGTCCAGCCGAGGAAGTGCAGGCGCCGCACGCCCTCCTCGGTTTCCGCCTCCGCCGCGGAGCCGCGCCGCAGGATGGCGCGGATGCGCGCCAGGAGTTCGCGCGGATTGAACGGCTTGCCGAGATAGTCGTCGGCGCCGATCTCGAGCCCGATGATCCGATCGATCTCCTCGGCCTTGGCGGTGAGCATCAGGATCGGAATGCCGGAGGCGGCCCGCAGGCGGCGGCACAGGCTCAGGCCGTCCTCGCCGGGGAGCATCAGGTCGAGCACGACGAGGTCGACGCGGGCATCGGCCAGCACCTTGTCCATGGCGGCCCCGTCGCCCGCGAGACTGACCCGGCACTCGTTGGCCCGCAGGTAGCGCGCCACCAGGGCACTGATCTCGCGGTCATCCTCCACGAGGAGGATATGCGGCTGGGTCGTGGTCATCGGCGTCAGGGTCCCGAGCGTAGCGGCTGTCTCCGCACCCGGGCGGATTTGTCGGCTCGAGAGTATGCACCGCCGCGCACCGTCCCCGAAGGCCCGGCGCGGTGGGGATTTGTAAATGGCTGTTTCGGAGCGCCCGTCCGCCCAAACCGGGCGTCAGGACTCGTCAGGGCCCGAACCGGCAGTGCCGGGAAACTCATTGCCGGGAGACCCGCCGATTCTTATGTCGGTGCCCACAGGCGCCGGTCTCGTGGCCGTCACGGACGGATGGTGACCTCAAAGCTTCGGGAGACGACGATGCAAGGCTCGAACCGGCTGTTCGACGATTTCGCCCGCCTGATGACCGACGCCGCCGGAGCCGCCCAGGGCGTGCGACGCGAGGCGGAGACGGTGTTCAAGGCCCAGGTCGAGCGCCTGATCCGCGACATGGACATCGCGTCGCGAGAGGAACTCGACGTCCTGCGCGACCTCGTCTCGGCACTGCGCAGCCAGAACGACGCCCTGGCCGCCCGGATCACCGCCCTGGAGGCAAAGGTCGGCGCCGAGCCGGTGGCCGGAGCCAGCGAGGCCATCTGATTCCAGGTTGATTCGCGCCCCTTCGGTCGCCGTCACGCTTGTACACAGGAAGGAACGGTGGACGGTCGCTTTCCTGTTCACCGGCTTCCCGGGCCGCTTTGAAACGCGAGTCCAGCCCGGTCTATAGTGGGTCATGACCTGATTCGCTCCCGACCCGAACCACCCTGAACCGAACAGAATCCGCGCCTGCCGCACCCCGACCGGGTGTGTCAGGTGCAAATCGGGATCCGGGCGGTGCCGGCCTCTGGCGTGAGTTTCACAACGACTTCGCCGATCTTCGCCCAGATCGACATATTGGACCGCCATGACCCAACTCCACATCGAAGATCACGATCGGCACGAGCATCCCCTCGACATCGTCGAGCGCCTCGCGTCGCTGCGCGACTGGATCTTCGACCGGGCCGAGACCGACGAGATGTCTGTTTCCGTCGCCGGGCGCTGGGCCGACTACCATGTGGCGTTCACCTGGATCGAAGACGTGGAGGCGCTGCACGTCGCCTCCGCCTTCGACCTGAAGGTCCCGGAGCGCCGCCGCACCGAGATCCTGACCCTGGTCTCCCTGGTCAACGAGCAATTGTGGGTCGGGCATTTCGACCTGTGGTCGACGGACAACGTGGTGATGTTCCGCCACTCGCTGCTCCTCACCGGGGGCGCCGCCCCCACGCAGGGTCAGTGCACCATGATGCTGAAATCCGCTGTCGACGCCTGTGAGCGCTACTACCAAGCCTTCCAGTTCGTGCTCTGGGCCGGCAAGTCGGCCCGCGAGGCCCTCGATGCGGTGCTGTTCGAGACCGAAGGCGAGGCGTGAGCGCAAATTCCCGTCCCGACACCGCTGCGCCTGACGCCGCACTGCCCCGGTCGCTCACCCTCGTGGGGGCCGGGAAGATGGGGGGCGCCATGCTGGCCGGCTGGCTCGCGGGCGGCCTCGACCCGCGTCGAACCACGATCATCGATCCGCAGGCCCCGCCGGAGATTCGAGTGCTCTGCGCCGCGCGGGGGCTGGGTCTGAATCCGGCCAAGCCGCCGGTCTCCGAGGCGCTGGTGCTCGCCATGAAGCCGCAGGGCCTGGAGGGCGCAGCCGCCGGTCTCGCGCCGCTGATCGGGCCGGACACCCTGGTGGTGTCGATCCTGGCGGGTAAGACCCTTACCAACCTGCGCGACCGCCTGCCCGGCGCCCGCGCCATTGTACGGGCGATGCCGAACCTGCCGGCCAGCATCGGCCGAGGCGCGACCGGCGCCGTGGCCAGCACCGCCGTCAGCGCGCAGCAGCGGGCGCAGGCGCAGGCACTTCTCGCCAGCGTCGGCCTGGTGGAATGGCTCGACGACGAGGCCCTCATCGACGCGTTGACAGCCGTGTCGGGCTCCGGACCTGCCTACGTCTTCCTCCTGGCCGAGGTCATGGCGCAGGCGGGCGTGGCCGCCGGCCTGCCGGCCGACATGGCCGCGCGGCTCGCCCGGTCCACCGTCTCGGGGGCCGGGGCTCTGCTCGAGTCCAATCCCCGCGAGGCCGGCGCCCTGCGCCAGGACGTGACCTCGCCGGGCGGGACCACCGCCGAGGCGTTGGCCGTGCTGATGCGTCCCGGTGGCCTGCCGGACCTGATGCGCGAGGCAGTGGACGCGGCGCGGCGCCGCGCCGGTGCCCTCGCTGGCTGAGACGGACCTGACGATCCGGCTCCGCCACCCTACATCAGGGTCTGATTGGACGAGGATCGTACGACCATGGCTAAACGCCCCGGCTCTCCCAAGCCCGATACCGAGATGCCCGATACCGAGATGCCCGAGACCGAGATACCCGAGACCGAGACCCGGTCCACCGATGCGGCGGCGCCAGCCGAGCCGAAGCGTCCACCGCGCGAGGCCGCCGTCGAGGCGCTGATGCGGCTCGCGGCCGAGCAGCCCTGGAACGACATCGAGGTCGGCGACATCGCCCGGGAGGCCGGCCTGAGCCTGGCCGAGTTCCGCGATCTGTTCCCCTCCAAGGGCGCGGTACTCGGAGGCCTGTCCCGCATCATCGATCGCAAGGTGCTGGAGGGCGACACGACCGATCTCGCCGACGAACCGACCCGCGAACGCCTGTTCGATGTGCTGATGCGCCGTCTCGACGCGATGACGCCCTACAAGGAGGCCCTGCGCCGGATTTCCTACGCCCTGCGTGGCGACCCGCTTTCCATGCTGGCCCTGAACGGGGTCGCGCTGAACTCGCACCGCTTCATGCTGGCCGCCGCGGGCATCAACACCGAGGGGCCACTCGGCCGCCTCAAGCTCCAGGGCGTGGTCATCGCCTTCGCCCGCACGGTGGAGGTCTGGCTCGACGACGAGGATCCGGCGCTGGCCCGCACGATGGCGCGCCTCGACAAGGAAATCCGCAACGGCGAGCGTTTCATGGAGCGAGCCGACGATGCGCGCCGCCTTACCGCGCCCTTCCGGGCACTGGGCCGTTCGCTGCTCGATCGCGGCAGCCGCACGCGCCGGGATCGGCACGCCGCGGATATGCGTGACGGGGATACGCGCAACGAGGATTCCGGCAATCCCCTCGGCGGCGATCCGGCGGCGGCGATCTGAGACCTCGGCCGGCCCGGCTCAGGTCCCGATCGGCATCCCCGTTTCGCCGAGATGGATCGCGAGCCAGATGGTGGGCCGGTCCGGATCGGTGAAGGTAACCCGATGGGTGGTACCGGCCGGGATGAACAGGGGATCGCCGGGCACCAGTACGGTCTCCGCGTCCCCCATGGCCACCCGCGCCGCGCCCGCCAGGAGCAGCACCCACTCGTCATGGTCCTGCCGATAGGGCTGATCCTGCGGCGTGACCTGGCCGTGGGAGACGATCCGCTCGATCCGGCATCCGGGACGCGCGAGGAATTCGGTGAAGACCTCGCCCGACCGAGCATCGGGCAGGTCGGCCAGAAGGTTGGCTGAGAGCGTGACGATGGGCGCGGGCGGAGTCATCCGGCGGCTTTCGGCTTTGGGCTCACTCCTGTCGGAGATCACCGACATGGCAATGAACGGATTGATCGTCGGGCTGTGATCCGCCGCCGAGGCGTGAATGTGCTGGATGGTGATCGAGCGACATGGCGACGACCGGTCCTACCGGATGATCGAGAACGTCGAGAGCGGTGGGCCGGGGCGGCGATGATGATCCCGCTTGGAACCTCTGCACAATAGCCGAGAACGCCCCGCTCTCAGGCCGGCGGATCGGACCGGCCGGGCTCGACGACGAGGTTCGGGGGCGTCGCTCCGGCCCCGCCGAGAATCTTTCGGAGAGCGCGGGCGCGCAGGCGGCCGGCATGGCGGCGCGTCTGTGGGACCGTCCCGTCGGCGCTCCATTCGCGCAGGACTTCATCGACGGCGTCTCGGCCGATCAGCCCGCGCTCGGCGGCGTGCTCGGCCATTGCGAGGCTGTCAGCGGCCAGCACAAGGCTGCTGCCGGCCGCCTCGACCACCTCGGCCAGCCGGGCGATTTCGTCGAGGCGCCCGGCATCCCGCGAGACGTTGCGGATATAGACCGCCGCCACCCGGCCGGGATGAGCCGCCACGATCTGGGCGTAGACCTCGGGATCGTGCTGGCCGCTATCGCCGATCAGCACGAAGGGCAGGTCGTGGTAGAGCGCCAGCATACGCTCGATCAGATCGCGCTTGTGGTCCTCCGCCCGGCGTGGCAGCGGGCTCGTCCAGGACAGCCCCCATTCGCGCAGGAACAGCACTGGCCCGACCGGAATCCGGTGCATGGCGAAGAACTCGCTGAGCATGTCGTAGATGCCCCAGGGCGCCCTCGAGACGTACAGCATCGGATTGCCCTCGGCGCCCGACGGTCCTGTATACAGCGCGCGATAGAGGGCGGCGGCGCCCGGGAAGGCGACCCGGTTCTCGGCATCCTCGACGAACAGGCGCCACAGCATCTTGGCCTTGTTGGCGACGCCGGTTCGCATGATCGTGTCGTCGATATCGCTGATCACCACCCGCCGGCACTCGGCGGACGGGATGAAGATCTGGCCTTTCGCGCGCACCGGGACCGGGCCGGCAAGATCGAGGTCCATCGGGTGCCAGGACGCCTCTGGCGGAGCCGGCAGGCGCGGATGCAGATGGATGCGGAAATAGCCGTCGCGATCGGTAACCACCTGCTCCTCGCAGCCGAAGAACCGTGCCGTCAGGACCGCGCCGGCGACCTTCCGGCGTGTGATCCGGCGCCGAATGTCACGCAGTTCGGCGGTCCAGCCCGCATTCGGGGCGTTGCCGGCGCGCTGCGACTGGCGAAACACACGGCCGATCAGGAAGACCTGTTCGCGTGAGCCGTAGCCCCGATAGGTCTCGATCACAGTCCCGGCCTTGCCCTGGGACCGGCGAACGGGTTTGGCCAGCAGGCGCAGCGCCCGCAGGGTGCCTTTCGCCAGCCGACCTTTCGCCGAAGGCTTTTTTTCAGGGAGACCTTGTTCGGAAGGACCCTGTTCCGAAGGATCTGGGGCGCTGGTTCCGGACGGGGAGTTCATCGGTACGATATCACTGGGTTCAGGGCCCGCCTCGCAGCATCGCGGGTTCAATGCCTGATGCCGGAGAAGGTTCGTTTGCCCGCACGCCTCTCGACCCCCGGTCTTCGGCATCGTCCGTAGTGTCTTGTCTCAAGGGCGGTTTGTTGCCTCAGCGGTGGGCTGATGCCGCGACACCGAACTCTGTGGACACCGCGTGCCATCCGGTCGCGTTCGCGGAACTCCCCTCCCCGCCTCCGGTTCACGCCAGCACCCCCCACAGGGATCGACCCGGATTTTTCGATCCGGGATCGGCCGCTGTGGTGGGATTGCCCGCGTTTCTCCAGCGTCGAGTTCTTATGCATCTGCCCCCGATGGACCACGCCTTCGCCGATCCTCTTCCCTTCGGTCATCTGCCGGCCAATCGCCTGCCCCTGGAGCTTCCCTCCGACGACAATGACCATCCCCTGGCCGTTGCGTTCCAGAGCTTCATCCGAAGCCAGCCGTTCCCCTGTGTCGGTGCCAAGTCCGCCCTGTCGAAGGGCCAGATGAAGATCGTGGTGGCCCGCAACATCACTTCGGGCTGGGACGATCCGCGTCTCTATCCGGCGCTGCTTGCCTTCATCTGCCGCTATCGCGACAAGCCGGACCTGTTCCAGAGCTTCGCCGTGGTGTTCGAGGGACCGAACGCGATCGACGAGGAAGCGTTCGAGCGGCATCTCTGGGACAGGGTCCAGTCGCTCTCGGACAAGGACGCCTTCCTGGGACAGCGCTACGACAGCCGCGTGGAGGCCGACCCGGACGATCCGCACTTCTCGCTCTCGTTCGGGGGCGAAGCCTTCTTCGTGGTCGGCATGCATCCGGGCGCGAGCCGGCCGGCCCGGCGCTTCACGCACCCGGTGCTCGTGTTCAACCTGCGGGCTCAGTTCGAGCAGTTGCGGGCCGAAGGCCGTTACGAGAAACTGCGGGCTGCCATCCTGTCCCGCGACGAGGCACTCGCCGGATCGATCAACCCGATGCTGGCGCGCCACGGCGACGCCTCGGAAGCGCGCCAGTACAGCGGCCGGGTCGTCGGAGCCGACTGGGTCTGCCCCTTTCAGGGTCGCAAGACATCGGGCGCGGCTCCGGACGGAACGAAGCAGGACGGACCCCGGGAGAGCCGCGATGCCGCCTGAGGCGCAAACCCACGAGATCGCACCGCGCTCCGGCGTGGCCTTCACCCTCGACAAGGGCGAGCGTCTGACGGTGATCGACCCGCAGGGCGAACAGGTGGCCGACCTTCTGGCCTTCGTGCGCGGCGACCTCGACGAGGTCATCTCGTCGGGCCGGACGCTCGACTATGCCAGCCGGATCTATCTGACCTCCGGCGATCCGATCTATTCGAACCGCTCAAACGTGCTCCTGCGCATCGTCGAGGATACGGTGGGGCGGCACGATTTCCTGCTCACGCCGTGCTCGGCCGACACCTTCCGGATCATCTATGGCGATGCCCACCCGCATCGCGGCTGTTTCGGCAACCTCGCGGCGGCGCTCGCTCCCTACGGCATCGTGCCGGACCGGATTCCGGTCGCCTTCAACGTGTTCATGAACGTCACCGTCGACGGCGGCACCGGCGAACTGAAGGTCGAGCCTCCCTTGAGCCGGGCCGGTGATCACGTCACCTTCGAGGCGGAATGCGACCTCGTCATCGGTCTCACCGCCTGCTCAGCGCTACAATCCAACAACAACAGCTTCAAGCCGATCCGCTACCGCATCGACCCCGCCCGCACCTGAAACGGCTGCCGTCGGAGCACGTCCCCGTGTTATGGGCGGCGCCCGGAAGCTCCGGTGCCGCCCGATCCCAGGGCGGGTCCATCGTGAACAGGTCGAAGCGAACCCATGCGAACCATCGCCTATGCGGACGGCGGATGCGATCCCAATCCCGGCCCCGGCGGCTGGGGCGTGGTGATCGAGGCTGAGACCGGACGGGTCGAACTCTGCGGCGGCGACCGCGCCACCACCAACAACCGCATGGAGCTGACGGCGGCGATCAACGCCCTGCGCTACTTTCCCGAGGGCGCGCAGATCGAGATGCGGTGCGACAGCCAGTACGTCATCAAGTCGGTGACCGAGTGGATGCGGGGCTGGAAGGCCAAGGGCTGGCGCACGGCGACGGGGCCGGTGAAGAACGTCGAGCTGATGCAGGAACTCGATGCCCTCGCGGCGCGGCGCGACGTCCGCTGGACCTGGGTGCGGGGCCATACCGGCGAGGTCGGCAACGAGCGCGCCGACCGGCTGGCGGCGCAGGGCCGGCGCGAGGCGCTCGGCCTGCCGTCGGCGCGTTCGGAAAGCCCGGCGGCGCCGCTCCTCACCGGCACCGCCGCCCTGCGGGCTGCCGCTTCCCCGGCCGCCCTGGCAAAGGCGCCTATGGCTCCCGTCGCTGCGTCCGAGCCGCCCCCGTCGCGAACCAGCGCGATTCCCCTCGATCTCGGCCTCGGCCTGGAAGTCTCCCGCGCGGCGAAGGCCTCCGGACTAACGCCGCAGGCCTATGTGGAGCGGGCGGTGCGCCTGGCCCTCGACCTTGGACCTGAGGGACTGGAGCGGACCCGCGCGAGCCTGGGTCCGGCCAAGGGTGCCGGACCCGGCGCGTGATGCTGGCGGATGACACCCTGGGACGGCCCCTCCCGGCCGGCTTCTTCGCGCGACCGGCGGCGCAGGTGGCCGCCGCCCTGATCGGCTGCGACCTGCAGGTGGACGGCATCGGCGGAACCATCGTCGAGACCGAGGCCTATGATTCCAGCGACCCGGCCTCGCACAGCGTCAACGGCCCGACCCGGCGCAACGCGAGCATGTTCGGGCCGGCGGGGCACGCCTACGTCTACCGTTCCTACGGCATGCACTGGTGCCTCAACCTGGTCTGCGAACCGGGCAGTGCCGTGTTGATCCGGGCACTGGAGCCGCGCCATGGGCTCGCCGCCATGGCCGAACGGCGCGGACTCACCCCGCCGCGCCTGCTCTGTGCCGGGCCGGGGCGCCTGTGTCAGGCGCTCGGCGTCACCGCCGCTCTCGATGGCCTGTCCCTCGAAGAGCCGCCCTTTCGGCTCTCCGCCGCGCACGGGGTACCGGACTGGAGCGCCGATCGCCGGATCGGAATCTCCCGCGCGGTGGAAACGCCGTGGCGCTTCCTGTTCGCCGGCTCCCGTTTCGTCAGCCGTCCGCCCTCGCGCTTCGCGACGCCCCGGGCGCCCGTAGAATCCAATAGCGACCTCACGCCGCCCGGACCGTCTCCAGGAAGCGACTGACCTGCCGCGAGAGTTGCTCCGACTGGACGGTCAGGTCGGAGGCCGAATGCAGAACGCGCCGCGCCGCGATCCCGGTCTGATCGGCCGCGTGAGCGACGCCCGCGATGTTCTCGGTGACCTCGCCGGTGCCGGTGGCCGCCTGAGCGACGTTGCGGACGATCTCCTGTGTCGCCGAGCCCTGCTCCTCCACCGCCGCCGCGATCGTCGTCGTCATGTGGCTGATCTCCCCGATCCGCCCAGACATGGTGCGAATCGCCCCGACCGCGTGCTCCGTCGAGGACTGGATGCGGCCGATCTGCTCCTCGATCTCGTGGGTGGCGCGGGTGGTCTGGTTGGCCAACTCCTTGACCTCTGCGGCGACCACGGCGAAGCCGCGCCCGGCCTCCCCGGCACGGGCCGCCTCAATGGTGGCGTTGAGCGCCAGCAGATTGGTCTGGCCCGCGATGGTGGTAATGAGGGCCACCACGTCACCGATCCGGGCGGCGGCGGTACTGAGGTCCTGGACCAGACCGGCGGTCTGCGCCGCCTCCTCGACGGCCCGCAGCGCCAGGTTTGCGGAGCCGTCGACCTGACGGCCGATCTCCTGAACGGAGGAGCCGAGTTCCTCGGCCGCCGCCGCCACCGTACCGACGTTCGAGGCCGCTTCCTCGGCCGCGGCCGCCACGGCCACGGACTGGTCCGTCGTACGGGCCGCGTTCGCGCTCATCGTCTCGGCGGTCTCCTGCAGGGCGCCGGCCGAAGCCGAGACCGTCCCGATGATCGAACCCACGGCCGCCTCGAAGCCATCGGCCAATTCGTGCATGGTTCGCTGGCGCTCGGCCGCCGCCGCCGCATCGGCAATCTGCTGGCGCTCCGTCTCCTCGGCGGCCTTTCGGGCGACGAGGGCGCGGATGTCCTCGACCGCGCGGCCCACGGCGCCGACCTCGTCGCGCCGATCGCGCCCGAGGATGACGGCCTCGCTGTCGCCGGCCGCCATCCGCCGCAACGCCTCGACCAGCCGGCGGATCGGCCGGGTGATGCCGAACACGGCGACGAAACCGGCTGCCAGCACGCCGGCGAGAAGCCCGAATCCACCGAGCAACAGGGTGTTCGTCCGCGTCTGCTCCGTCATCGCCGTGAGATCACGCGCACCGTCATCGACGAAGGTCCGCATGTCCCGCCCGAGGGTCGCCCCCTCCGCCACCATGGCGTCGAAGGTCGGGTCGACAGCTTGGTGCAGCAGGGCGACGGCCTCGGTCTTCAGGCCGCTGCTCGCCAGGGTCCTGGCCTCGGAGCTGTCGGCGACGAAGCGGTTGATCTTCTGTTTGAGGGTATCGATTCGCGGTGCAAAGGTGGGTGCCTCGTCGCGCAATTCGACCAGCACCCGGTTCAGGCGCTCGGTCGCCTCGTCGAATCCCTTATCCGTCCGGAGCATTTCCTCGGGGCTCACCTCCGCGATGTTGCGGAAATTGAAGTAGCTCAAGGTGAAGATCAGTCGGTTTACAGTCCTCAGATCGGCGATGGCCTTCGTATCCTGGGCGACGAAGCGGGTGTAGGCACTGTCGATGACCGACATCTGAGTGGTCGCGTACCAGAGGCAACCGCTGACAATGAGCCCGATCAGCCCCACCACGGCGATCAGTTTGGTGATGATGCTGAATCGCGCGAGCAATGCCACGAGAGATCTCCGAACTCTGACCGGATTGAGGCTAGCTAGGCAAGACTTAAAGGCCTGTTAATAGACTGTCTTTGCCTATAATTTCTGCCACAAATCCGAGACAATGCATTATATTTACTTCAGGCAGCAAGGTATTACTCCTTGCGCAACCATTTGACGAAGACATGATTTCTATCAAATGATAGTGATTCTGCCCTCGGAAGCGGTTCCAGCCACGGCAATGCGAGGCGGGGTCATTCGTAAAGTGGTTGGTCAGGCTTCGTGGATCCGAAAAAAAACCCGCCTCGGCGTGAGCCGGGCGGGGAAAGGGTCTTCGAGCTTGGGTCGTCGAACAAACAGTCAGAAGGCTTTATGGTTCCGGTACCGGCGGATGCTTTGCACAATGTCGTCACAGCACGGGCCACGATGGAGGCTGCCCGGCGCATGAACCGGCGGGTCAGGTCTGGCGTTTCAGGTGCCAGGCCCGCCGGCGATCGGGCCAGGCGATCGAGGCGGCGCCTCTTCTCGTGAAAGCCTGCCACCGGAGGGATGATCATGCCTGCCATGGATGACCGGAAGACGCAGTATCTGGCCGAGCGCGAACGCCTGATCGCAGAACTTGAGGCGATGGGTCAGGAGGCACACACGGAGAAGCGCCAGTTCGTCGACGGCTACGCCTTGCGCGACACCGACGAGAGCACGCGGGAGGGATTGCGCCTGCGCATCGGCGAATTGACCGCCCTCATCGCACGGATCGACGGCGGCGACGCCTGACATCGGTCGTCGGCAACGGACGGGAGACTCGGCGGCCGAACCCGCCGGAGACCGGGAAAAGGACCCGCAGGGGTAAACCCCTGCGGGTCGAGACGGTCCTGAGCCTTGGAGATGTCCAGGCTAGAGGCGGTTCCGGTCGCCGGCATCCCCCAAATGGGGGGCGGCGCTCGACGGGACCGAAACCGGAGGGGCGTCGGTTCGGGATAATGCCCGTACGCGTCGTCACACAGGGGGCGGGTCCGGCAGTTGGACACGGACAGACGACGCGGGCGTGGCGTCATCCGGGCTTCGCACGCGGCGCTTAGAGCGTCGGTTCCGATTGTCTTTATAGGGGTCGAAACGAGCGAACGGAGGGTGATACGACCCGTTTTGCGGCGTTTCGGCAACAGCGCGGTCGATCCTGCAGCGTGCCCGTTAAACATCATTGTCACAGTTATAGCATCGCCTATACCCGTCGCGGACCTGAACGCTGGGGGGCGATATGCTGAGATCGAATCGCTTCGGCAGCGCAGGCCCGAACCAGCGAGCGCCCGTGGGCCTGGCGCTGCTCACGCTGGCAGTCGCATCCGGCGCCCTGGCGGCCGATCTCGGCGCGCCACGCCCCGCGCCGGCCAATCCGGCCTTCGTCGACTGGTCGGGTCCCTATCTCGGGGTCGAGGGCAGCGCCGGCAATTCCTACGGCGCCACCAATTTTCGCGGCACGACCATCGGTGGGCGGCCAGTTCCGGCCTTCAAGACGGGCGACAGCACCGGACGGTCCGACCTCGGCCGGAACGCCACCACGGTGGTCGGCGGCGTGTTCGCCGGCTACAATTGGCAGACCGGTCCCTGGGTCTACGGCGTCGAGGCCGACGTTGCGGGCGCCAACCTGAAACGCTCCGTCCTGCTGCCGGCCCTCGGCGTCACAGCGGACGGCGACCCCGCCGCCGGCCTGATCCGGGCAAAGACCGATCTCTACGGCACCGTGCGGGGCCGCCTCGGCTACGCCTTCGAGCGCGCTCTGGTCTATGCGAGCTTCGGCCTTGCCGGCGCGAGCACCCGCGTCCTGGCGAGCTATCCCGGTCCCGACGGCGGCCTCGCGCCGATGGCGCGGGCAGACCGCTCCGGCCTCGGCTTCGCCCTCGGGGCCGGGGTGCAGTTCGCCGTGACCGACCACCTCGCCCTCGGCATCGACTACCGCTATCTCGACCTCGGCAGCAGCGGCCGCTTCCATCTCGGCGTCGTTCCGGGCCTCGCCGGCGGCCCGGTCTCCACCGTGGCGGCGAACACCGCGCACCAGATGATGGCGCGCCTGTCCTGGCATCCGGGCGGCTTCGTGCTGCCGCCGGATGTCGATGAGGTCGCCCCGCACGATCCCGGCGACGGCTCCGGCGACCGCTTCTCGCTTCACGGCCAGACGACGCTGGTCGCGCAGGGCGTACCCGGCTTCCGGGCGCCCTATACGGGTCCGGCGAGCCTGATCGGGAATCAGGTCCAGGCGACCACCACCGCCACCGCCTTTGTGGGCCTCAAGCTCCTGGAGGGCACGGAACTCTACTACAACCCGGAATTCTCGCAGGGCTTCGGCCTGAGCCGGACCCTCGGGGTGGCGGGCTTCGTCAACGGCGAGGCGCAGAAGGCCGGCGCACCGTTCCCGAAGCTGCGCTCCAACCGCTACTTCGTGCGCCAGACTTTCGGCCTCGGCGGCGAGACCGAGGACGTGCCGGACGGTCCGAATCAGGTGGCGACCCGGCGCGACATCGAGCGGATCACCGTGGTGGCGGGCAAGTTCGCCCTGGGGGATTACTTCGACGGCAACGTTTACGCCCACGATCCACGGGTGGACTTCATTAACTGGGGCATCTGGGCCTCGGGCGCCTACGACTTTCCCGCCAACCTGCCGGGTTTCACGCAGGGTGTGATGGTCGAGTACAACCGCGCCGCATTCGCGATCCGCGCAGCCTACACGCAAGTGCCGAAGGAACCGTCGAGCGACGTCCTCGACCCGCGTGTCTTCCGGCGCTCCGGGACCACCATCGAGTTCGAGGAACGCCACGTGCTGCCGGGGCTCGACCAGCCCGGCAAATTGCGGATCGGGTTCTTCACCAACGTGGGTAACACCGCCGACTTTCGCGATGTGGTGGCGCTGACCCAGGCGGGCGTGTTCGGCGACATCAACGACGCAGCGGCCGCCACCCGCGCCGCCCGGCGCAAGACCGGCTTCTACCTCAACCTGGAGCAGGCGGTGACACCCGACCTCGGGGTGTTCGCCCGGTTCAGCGCCAATGACGGCCGCACCGAGAGCCTGTCCTTCACCGATATCGACCGGTCGGTGTCGGGCGGCGTCTCGCTGAAGGGCACCGCCTGGGGCCGCCCCGCCGACACCGTGGGCCTCGGCACTTCGATGAACGGGATCTCGCCGAGCCATCGCGCCTTCTTCGCCAATGGCGGCCTCGGCCTGCTGATCGGCGACGGACGCCTCAACTACGCCCCCGAGCGCGCCGTGGAGGTCTATTACGCTTTCAGCCTCAACAGGACCCTGACCCTGTCGCTAAATTACCAGCATGTTCAGAACCCGGCCTACAACCGGGATCGCGGCCCGGCGAATTTCTTCGGGACACGCATCCACGCGGATTTCTGAAGCGGGCGCCTGCGCGCTTCCTACGATCGCGGACGCTCGCAACGGTAGTGTCGGCCGCCAGCCGAGACGACCGGAACGAAGCGCCCGCCCTCGGCGCGACAAGCCTCAGCGTCGGCGTCCATGGCCCATTTGTCGGCCAAGGCGAGGCTGAGCGGCACCACCGTGACCACCAGGAGAAGGGCTGCCACAGCGCAGATCGTCAAGCCGACCCCGCGTGGCGGCGGAACCGGCAGCTCGAACCGTTGCGGCGGAAGCGGCGCGAGAAACGCCAATGTGGTGAGGCCGAGAAGAGACATCGCGCCCATAGTCAACCCTGCTGCGTCAGAGCGCCAGGGTAGCGCACGCGCTCGGCCGCGCGAGGCGACGATACGAAGCAGCGGCCCGAGGGAGCCTGGGCTGCGGCGCTTACGCCCAGCGCGCGAGGGCGGCTTCAGCATCCCCGGCCTTGTCCCGGATGCGATAGACCGTCTGCCGACTCAGGCCGGTGGCGGCGGCGATGACCGAGATCCCGGTCCCCTGGCTCAACGCATTGCGAACCGCCTCGAACTGCGCCCGGCTGAAGCTGGGCTTGCGCCCGCGATAGGCATCGCAGCGCGCGCGGGCCTGGGCGATGCCGGCCTTCTGCGCCTCGCGGGTGACCTCGGCCTGTGCCTGCGCGGTCGCCGCCATGAATCCGATCAGGGCATCGCGCACGGCCTGCTGCATCGGGTCCTGCGTGGCCCCGTCGAAGGTCAGCCGGTGGATGACCGTGCGGACGACGACGCCGCGCCGCATCATCTCGCGCAAGGTGTCGCAGACGTCGACGTAGTTGCGCCCCAGGCGATCGACCCAGCGCACCACGAGGGTGTCGTCCCGGCGCAGGAGATCGAACAGGCGGCGCCCTTGCGGCCGGTCGCGGAGACACGTCGTGAGGCCGGACACCGCATCGTCCGCCACCACCGTGTCGATTGTGAAGCCGGCCGCCACCGCCTGCGCGTACTGATGGTCGCTCGACTGGTCACTGGTCGAGACCCGGGCGTACAGAATGGTCGTCATCGGTCCCGATGGTTCTCAGAAGATTCCGGCCGCCGCAGGACCGCGGCTCCGCCAGCGATTGTGGGTCCTGAAAACGACCCTGCGGGACGCAGCAGTTGTGGCCATCGGCCGGTACGGCTTCAGCCGCCCCGCCTCGCCTTGGCCCAAGAGGCGAACAGGTAGCCCGCCGCGCTCAGCAGCAGCGCCCCCCCGATGATGCTCAACCAGATGAGCCCGCCATCCATCTTGCTCTCCCTCGTCCATCACGCGGTCAACGCGACCACGGCGCATCCCGTTCGACCGGAATGCGTCGCAGGACAGCCAAGATCGTATGCGGGGAGATGGCGAGCGGATCGGCCGCCCGGACCTTTCACGGGGAAGCGGGCGCCTTCGTGTCAGAGTTTGCGGTGTTGGCTCACTTGAGCGGCGCGGAACCACAGCACGGACGCGGCGACATAGGCCGATTCGACCACGAACAGCATCAGGACGGCGTCGACCAGAACAGTCGCCGCGGTACGATGACTCATCGCGCCCTCGAGACCGATAGCGATCGCGAGCAGCGACACAATGAGGAGCAACCCCGGCAATTTGACAGCGCGGCTGGCTGCGGCGCCGAGAGACATAAAACACATCAAAAGCATGGTGACACCGTCGTGATCACCCCGGAGACTACCTAAGTTGTCGTGGTTTACAAGTTTAAATACAAGGCAAAATTGTGCTGCGCGGCAGACATGCTGCAGTGCAGCGGTCATCCCAGCAAGAGGCTCACGAAAGTATAGGCAATCCAGCACAAGAGGACAGTCCAGGCCAGGGTTGCTCCCAGACCGAGGCCGATCAGGAGCGAGCCGGGCATCCGGCGGAGCACAGGCCACGATGTCAGGAACTTGAGACACCGCCTGATAGCACCCACGCGACGCTCCGAATGACTTGCTTTCATACTACGAATGTCGATCGTCACGGGAAGCCCCTCGATGGACGATGATGCACGTAACCGTCAGGACCAGCCTCATCAACGCCGCAGGGAACGGAACCGTTGCCGAGGCTTTGCGCCACCTGAATCAAGATTTCCATGATCGAAACCATCGATTCCGGTCCGGTTCAGAAGACAACGTTGACATGACCCTAACCGCATGCCTTCGAAAACCTGCGGAATACGCTAATTTTTTCCGAGAAATTTACGCATTTTCTTCAACGGACATCGCTGGCGATGGACAAGATCGGTGGTGTCATTTCACCGACCCGACTTTTCGGCCGATGCCGTCCGCCGACCGGCAGGTGCGACACGACCGCCTGCGGTCCGTGCGGCAGTGCCTCACTGCAACACGGATGGGACGTCTCACGGCGGAGCGCGTTTTCAAATGGGTCATCCGGAGATCAGGGTCATGAGACGTTCCCATGCGTGACACGCCGTTCGCGGAACGCCGCCGGCCGGAAGGATGGCGCGACGGCCGCCTGCGCCTCCTCCTCGGCACGTGGCTGATCCTGATCGGACCGGATACGGCGGCTTTCGCCGAGCCAGGGTCCGCAGATGATCGCAGGATCGTCGATGCGGGCAAGGAGGCCCGGGCCCTTCTGCGCGAGGTTCAAGGGGCACAACGCCGCCGCCGCGATCCCGAACCCAAGCCGTCTCTCAAGGGTACGGAGCCGCCTGAACGGGAAGCGGTCCGGATGCGCAGGGCCATGGCGCGGACGCAGAAGGCGCGCAGCCGTCTGAGGCTGGGCAGGGATGGCGGCGTACCCCTTACCGGGGGTATCTGCACCGGATGCCTCCCCTGACGGCGGACCTTCCCTGACAGCGGACTTTCCCTGACAGCGAGTCTCCCGGCCGAAGCGCCTAAGGCTGGGCGACGTCCCCTGATGCCGACGAGGCTGTTCTCGGCGTCTGCTCACGATCGAACCAGCGCGTGATCCAGCGGGCCGGCGCAGGCTGTGGACGAATCCGCGGTGGCTCGACGGGGCGCGGCAGGGCGCCTTCGTGACAGACGGACCGGCAGGACCAGAATCCCCCTTGCCGGCCTCCGATCATGCCGAGGCCGACCGGGGCGCCGGGTGCCTCCCCGGGCTCGAAGCGGCCCGCCGCCCAAACCCTCTGCCAACGCTCGCGGACGGTGAGATCCGCGTCGCGCCAGGCCAGCCTGCGAAGCCCACAGGCGGCAAAAATCCGGGTGGCCGTGCAATCGACCGGAATCCAGACCCAGGCGCTGAAGACATAGACCCGCGCCGGCTCGAACGCTGCCGGATCGACAGCCTTCATGAAGGACGTATGACTGTCCTGCGTCGGCGGCCCGGGGGTGGAACCCCCGGCGCTGGACTTCCCGACATGGTACCGGAGCCGAGTCCGGAACGTGATGGGGCTGGGAACCGGCGCCGCCGCCAAGGCCGAAGCGGGCAAATCGTGCCGCGCGGCATAGGCTGCATCGCAGAGGTGAACCCAGGGCTCGAAATCGACAGCCCAAGCCTCCTCGATGGCGAAGCGTCGGACGGAGCCCTCGAAGCGATGGGGCCCCACCTGGCGGACGGGCTCCGGCTTCCACGCCGCGCCGACGGCCTTCACCCGCAGCAGCGGGGCAGCCCCGTGAGCCTGCAGGGCCGCAGACAGCCGCGCGAAATCCGCATCCGTTTCGCCCTGGCTTTCCGTCCGAACCAGGATGTGGGACCCAGCCGCCAACTCGGCCAGGAAGCTGGCCCGGAGATGGGCGGCCCGGCCATATTCCCGCTCCAGCAGCACCTCCGGTGCGACGGAGCCGACGAGCTGCATGGTGTTCCACCAGATGTTGTAGCGCTCGCTGCGGCAATAGAAGGCGCCCGTATCGGTTTCTTCGATGCACAGATCGCCGGGGACACCGAACCCCTCGAATCC
This sequence comes from Methylobacterium sp. 37f, assembly GCF_023093475.1. Classification (NCBI taxonomy): domain Bacteria; kingdom Pseudomonadati; phylum Pseudomonadota; class Alphaproteobacteria; order Hyphomicrobiales; family Methylobacteriaceae; genus Methylobacterium; species Methylobacterium sp. 37f. Next base: position 10,979 of record NZ_JAGHKN010000044.1, on the reverse strand, counting down.
GCATCCGAGGCCGCGCACCAGAGCGTCGATCGGCGTGTAGGCAAAGCGCAGCAGGCCCGATGGCTCGACGCCGCAATAGCGCTGGACGAAGCCGAACTCGCAATTGCCGCCGAGGCTGCGAAAGGTTCGCATGCGCGCGGCAAGGTCGGGCACCGCAGCGCTCGGCATGAGGGAGCGTGAAGGCGCCATGGCTCCGATGTACCCGAAGGCGTTTCAGGATGTACAGGGCAGGAGGCGGATCGTCAGAGTGGCGAAACACCGGGCGCCGGCCCGCCGTCTTCCGCCCTCTCGCAGAAGCGTCGAGGGACGGCGTCAGATCACGATCATCGATCGGGAAACAGATGGTGCCCAGGGACGGGAGGGCAAACCTTGTTCTTCCAAGGGCTTGCGTAAACCGTGGGTACGCCATTCTCCCGTAAACTTCCGCAGTGTTCCACGTCTTCTCCCCCACGATTTGATGCCTGCGACCGAGACCGGCACGCATACGTTTTGCCCGAGACCTTCGAGCGACGCGCCCAAACGTTACTGTTGTGTACCGGAGGATGTTCACTTTAATTTTATCCGTCAACAATGGCCCGTTTTGAACGGTCGTAGGGCGCTACAGCCCACATTGATCGGCGGCCCGAGGCGCCGACGTCTATGATACCGGACGGCCTCCCGATTACCGCCACCATAGGAAGGTCACGGACGGACGGCTTCTCTGCGAACAGCAACGTTCTCGTCGCGTTCGCCATCAAGGGAGGTCCAGGGGCGTACGGGATCTGCCGGCTGCCGGCCCTCGAACGCGCTCCAGTGCGGATACAAGCCGTACCAAACCCGAGCATCAACCTTCGTGAGCACGATCGTCGCCAGCTTGAGTTTTTAGAGAATAGGAACTCAGAGATGTTCCGACAGAATTCAAGGATATGCCGCAGGGCGCGGATTTGAGATCGTGCTAGAAAGTCTCGTCTTTGACGAGGAATGGGCTTAAAACGGTCATGCCGAATATTTGCCTATTTGTCAGCCGAATCTCCGGATATGTGGAGATTCTGATCCCGGCCCACGAGGGTCCAGACGGTCTCGCCGTATCCGTTGACATGTCCGGCGGCAGACAGCTTTTGCTCCTGCAAGATTACGTTACTACAAGCTCCTCCCGCTTCACCGGGATCGCCGAAAACATTGGGTCATCGCCGAAAACTGGACATACGACCGAAAGCTTGCACGTCATCGCGATGCTTCTCGGCGCCTATGACGGCTTGGTTGACGACGAACAGAAATCCTTGACCGTCTACAGCAACTCCAACGGCATCAGCTTTGCCATCGGCAGTGGAATATTTTCGGGACGGCTTCGGAATACTATCAGGCGCAATGCGGGCTGCGGCGGCCGGTGGCTACCATTCGGAATGCGGGTGGTGCCGGGTGAGATTGGCGTGCGGCCTCATTGAACCTTGCCGATTTCGCCCGATACCTCGCGCCGTACGTTTCTTCGAACCTTCAATGGGATAGAGTTGGCGAAGGGTCGGAGGGAAGTTCAGGTGAATTTATCGCAAGTATTTAAATTGGCCCTGGCTACATTATTCAGCGTCGGACATCTTAGGCTTACTTACGACACGCTTAAGCAATTATCTCAGCACAGGAACGAAGTCAGGTCGCTTCTCCGGCTCAAAATACGAGGACGGCAGGCCACAGAATGCTGCGATCATTGTCCCCGATAACCGAAGCTCCGAGGCGATGGCGTCCCGAGATTTGCGACCCGCGCTTACGATCACCTCTACTGCCTTGCGGAGCAGGGAGGGTGTTTCAAGTGGAAGCCTATCGTCCAAAGGCTCCTTTGTTCGCCACTTTCTGTATGAGATCTGCTTATAAAGGCTCGTGATTTGCGTATCATCAAAAATACCGAGATCTTTGCAGCGATAAATCATAGCCTGAATTGCAACTTTCCAACGCGACTTAAGATCTACAAAGGCATCTAACCTCGGAGTATAGACTTCATTGGGGAAGGCGCGGCGAGGGAGTAGCAAAGCACCGGCAAAGCGGTGCGCTTCAGCCTCGATCAGCTTTAGAACCTTAGGGTCCTCGATATCTTCCGGCGCCACGAAGCGGTGAAGCACCAAGTGCCCCAACTCATGTGCCGCATCGAAGCGGGCTCGGACAGCCGACTGCTTCTCCGATGATAGGAAAATGAACGGTCTGGGACCGCTCCAAAATGAGAATGCCTCAATCCTATGCCCAGACATCTCGTGACGGCAAACTGTGATGCCATTATTCTCTAGTAGGCCAATGACGTTTGAGATCGGGCCGAGGCCCAGGCCCCACTGCTTGCGGCATGCCTCCGCAGCTTCCTCAATCTCGTCTTCCTCATACCTGTCGCCGTTGCGTGGTGAGACAGATGGCAGGTTGACCTCAGGAAAGCCGACAAAGTTGTAGAGGTAGCGCGCCGTCTGAACGAACCACTTGCCTAGCACTTCGCTCATGAGGTTGCGGCGCTTGGTGTCTGCGCCGAACGCCCGAAAGAACCGTGTGCTGTAGGCCCCAAACGCCTCGCCATCTTCGGTAGTGAAGTAGGCGAGCGGTTGCCGAATGGCGTTGGCTATGCGCGCCATCGTCGTCGGATCGGGGTTCTTGTCGCCGGCCTCAAAGGCGGAAATCGCCTGACGGCTGACGGCAACAGCCTCCGCTAGTTCCGTTTGGTTTAGTCCACAGGCGATCCGTGCATCCCGCAGTCGCGACGGGACGATCCCACGAGAGCCGCCCCTAGAGGGAAACGCGATAACGTTAGGCGTCATTGTCCCTGCGCCACTTCTCGATCTCTTCCTTCAGCACAATCGCCGCATCGAATTCCGTGGCTTCCGTCTGCGGAACGCTTTCGGCCACGATGTGCGGAAGGTTCATAAGGTTGGGTGTCCGGTAAATCCAATCCCGGTGATGGATGGCATGTGGCACCGCCAAGTGCGCGAACTCCAGGGTTTGGTGTCCATGGATGAGAAGGAAATGCGGGACGCCCTGGACAGCCCGCGTATCGTCGAACTCCTTAAGGTCGAAGAACGGTGCGTTGGTGATCCGTCCGTGCTCTCGGAACACCACGTTGCGCGGCTGCTTAGTAGGGTCCGCGAGTTGGCTCACGGTCACGACCGAATGTGACAGACGTATCTCAAGGTAGCGACCTGTAGGCTTGGCGAAGCTCCGCCAGCGATGTTCGTAAGGCCATCGCTGGGTTTTAAGCAGTTGCTCAAACGCGAAGTCGACTGCCCATGCGATTAGGCGTCCGCGATTGTCCTCAGCAGATGCCACGTTCAGGATAGGCTCATCCCGCACCATAAGCTTGACCGCTTCGTAAGCAGTCTTCAGCGTCGGCGGGATTAGAGCCTGAGCCGCCAGCGGGATCTGATTTTTGAGGAAGTCTTCAGCGCTGACGGCGTCCATGACTGATCCCGGTTGCGACGTGATATGTGCAACCGTATCGGAAAAATTATCGGTTTTGTCAACCGTAATGGATAGGATGAGACATCATGCCCAGTCAGCGCCTCACAAGGACAAAGCCACACAGGCGAATGACCTCCTCGAAACTATCAAACGCATAGTGATAGATGCCGCTGGCGACGATCCGGTTCTACTCTTCGCACTGCTCCCCCACATAGCTGCTCGACTCACGCACTCGGAACGTGGAACACCGGCCATGGGAATGAAGCTCAAGGCGGTGAAGCACTGGCTGGGGATTGCAGCGCGATCTATAGCCGATAATGAAACGGGGCGATTATGTCATCGCAGGTGCCCGGCAGTGACATCGCACCGCCGGAACGATTTTGGAAATTGCTGGTGCTACCTTACGCGCCGTTAGACTTTTCGGGACCGCGCGTACGACCAACCCAACACTTGCTTACCCGGAAGTTTGGGCGAACATCTCTAACTGCTCTCTAAGCGAGGCAATTTCCTCGTTTAGCTTTGCTGCTTCAGCAACAAACTTCGCGCGTTCCTCTGCCTGTCTTGACTCACACACACTCACAGCAATACCAACAGCATTTTCGATGCCATGTGTAATAATCTCTACCATAGAACTGAAGTTAATATCGATATTCGTCTCGGAATATGACTGGATTGGCGAGATGGGGTCCGGTTTTTTTTCTGTTGAGACGATATCAAGACCAACAAGCTTATGACCGCTCGCTTCGATATTGGCAGAGAAATTGTTGCGTCCTGTATCTTTTTCGTTCGGTGAGATTCCCCCGGCATACGTCAGGTGGGACTTATCTCTCGTGTTGCCTTTAATCTCGTTATGAAACACTGTATAAACTTTCAAATACTTGGATATTTCCAATACGTCTCTTGTACGTCCCTGCCGTGCCGCCCGTCAATCCGAAATGTTCAGCGTAGACTGTTGCAATGTCAAAATTAGTTTTGGTGATAACAGCAACTCCATCATCGAGGCCCAGGTACGAAGTTTAGGTTGCTGGCGGCGAATTTCCGTTTTCATCGGTGTCGGCACCTCAGGCTATCTTCGCTGCCATCACATCCCCCTTGTTCTCACCACAAAGTCCTCCACCAACCATGTACAAGGAAATTTCGTATATCCTCCTCGGCACCGACGTCTCCGTTCTCGTCTCCGTTCGCAATGCTGTCTCCAGGGCCTACGGCTCTTGTTGTCGCATTGGAGATGATAGCTAAGATATAGGCGTGCTCCTTGAGTAGACCTCCTTGGATATATGTCTTTTAGATGCAACGAAATACTATATATAATACATTGCGTTGTAGGAATTGAGCTTGGTGGACTTCGTCCTCCTGCGTTCAGTCGCACACAAGATCTAGACCAGCAAATAGCATTGCAAACGGAGGGAATAGGCAACCGCCGTGCTATGAAATGGTCGTTATTATAAATAATTTCGTTGCAGATGTGAATGCGAATAGCTCATTGTCAGGCATCAGCGCTAATCCATGCGCTTCCTCCAGAGAACAATGACCACCTCAGCCAAAGCACACCTTATCGCGATCGATTACCTCAATGCCTACTGCGGAGCCGGAAAGACTTTCGAGGTTGCACGCTACGCCAACGAGCAAGCACAGCGCGGAAATAACGTCCTCATTGTCCAGCCGACCAAAGCGCTCATTGCAGAGACCGTAAAGACGACCTTTCCGGCCTGCGGTATCCCCAGGTCCCTCTACACTGAGATCACCGGGAACACTCATCCCAACGCCGTGAATGCAGCGCTACGACATCACTTGTCGTCGTCACTGCGAACTGGCGAGATCCTGCTGATCACGCACCAGACCTTTTTCAGTATCGGCTACTTCCCGCACAAATCCGACTGGATCATCGTCATCGATGAAGTTCCGCAGGTCGACGTGAGTTTTGTCATGAACCTTCCGGAGACGCACAAGCTACTCACCGATCACATCGCAATCGTTGATCGTAGTCACACACTTTACCATCGTGTCGAGGAGCAGACCGGAACACTGAAGCTCTCGAACTACGCGAAGAACCCGCTTGGCGATGACGTCGCGAAGCTGTTTGCTGACTTCGCTAAGGTGATCACATCGCCGTCGTGGAGCACCTACGTCCTCGCCAGCAACTACAATCGGCTTGTTGAGGACACAGGCGATCATCAAAGTCGGCAGCTTCTGGCTTTTGGCCTCCGCAGTCCCACTGTCCTCGACGTGTTCAAGAAGGTAGTTGTAGCCGCAGCCTGCTTTACCGATAGCCTGATGTACCTTCTCTGGAAGGAGTGGAAAGATCCGGATATCGCCGTTGTCTTCACCGACATCACCGACAGCTTCAACTTGCGGTACACCACCCACAACAACGGACACCTCGTCGACATCTACTATGGAATCACCGGAAGGTGGAGCAAGACTGCCCAGGCAGATGTCGACGCAGACGGGATCACATCTCTCAGCGCGATCACCAATGCTGCTGCCGTTCTCATCGGCACCGAGTCCTATGCATGGTTCGCCAACGCCGATGTCCCAACACCGCTTGGCAAGTGCGATCGATTACCCAATGTCTCTCATGGCCTTAACACCTTCCAGCACATCAACCACGTCATTGCTGTTTCTGCCCTCAATCCAACACCGGCGCACTTCAACTTCCTTAAGGAGTTCGCGGGCATTGACGCTGACATAGTGCAGACGGCGATGACAAGGCAGGCCATCTACCAAGCGATCTGCCGAACATCCATCCGTGACATCACCAACCTCGACCGGAAGATCTGGGTGGTCCCGGATCGGAAGACTGCTGAGTGGCTTCAACAGATTTTCGTCGGCGCCGCCATCCACGATCTTGGTTTGGGGATCACCAAGGCCGATGCCGGTCGTCCTCGCGTCCACGCTGACGATGCCGCGCGCAGTCGGGCGTTCCGGCAGAAGAAGGCTGACGCTGCGATCGTTCGTCATCAGCGCCGTATCCGTGCCGAACTCATCAACGGTGTCGTCCACGATGTCGAGGCGGATGTTGTTGTTACCATGGACGTCGCCGACAGCGTGAGCACCCAGATCGCGAACATCGCCGCTGCCGGTGGCGTCAAACGGAACTTCCTTGGCACCATCTTCGACACCAAGTTCAGCCGAACCGGTGAAGCGCTTTACGGGACGTTTGATGATCTCGTCGGGATCTACCGTGAATACTCCGGGATCATGTACTCGTCGAAGGGCGATTGTCCGGCGTACTCGCCTTCGCTCTACGTTGCGAACTCAGGTACTACGACCTCACGAGGCTATGACAACATCGCCTACACCCGGCACATCATCCTTGACGTCGACGGTGGGACGATGATGCCTGAGGACTTTGCTACGGTATTCCCGGCATGGCGGATGTTCATCCACTCATCGTGGTCACATACTTCCGGCGTGCCGAAGTACCGCGTGGTCATTGCCACCTCTTGCCCGTTGGATGTCGACGGATACAAGGTGGTGACCTCCCATATCGCAGACACGCTGAAGAAGTTGGGCTGGTATAACGTCGTTGAGGCCGCCGATCCCAAGGTCCGTCGCGCGAAGCGCTTCTTAGGGGTTCACGGGCTCGATAGGACCAAGCTCAACCCGGCTTGCGTCCTCTTCGTCCCCTCTCAGGGCGCCGATCCATCTGCACAGTTCTTCCACGACTACCGGGAAGATCGTGCTCCACTCGACGCCTTCGCCGTTCTCGCGCAGGCTCAGGTCGAGGAAGAGGTGGTGTTTGCTCCCGTCATCGCGCCACCGGCACCCACACCGATTAAGGCGAACGCCTCCCCGGCATTGATGAAGCTCCAAACAGCCTTGTTGGCGAAGGAGATGCAGGCGTTCGTAGCTACCAAGGCCGCTGCCGTTAGCGCGGCTGCAACTGAATTCTCCGTGAGCGCTACCAAGGGCAACCGGGATGCCGCTGTCTTCGCCCTGGTGATCAAGCTGCGCAATGGTGGCTGCGACCACGACGAGGTTGTCGCCAACGCCGATGACGCGATCACAAGCAGGTTTTCAGGGGCCCTGCGCAAGGATCTCGTCGCCAAGGCCAAGCGCGCTGCCAAGAAGGTGTGCCGCTGATGCTGACTTCAACGCACGCTATCAAAATCCGCAACAAAACTTTCTACTACAAGCATTACGGCAGAGCGAATAGTACCGAAAGGCGGGATGCATGGCGATCAATCAAGCAGATCCACGCTGCTGAGTATCCTGCTTCCGTCATCATCGATGATCGAGTCGCTTCAGTTGGCTCTGGCGGTCGCATCGTCATTTCTGACGAAGCTTTCAAATGGCTTGCGGAGAACTGCGTTACTACTGTTTGCGTCAACCACATCGCGATGATGCTTGGCTTCGCTGACGAAGAGGATGCCCTGGCTTTCCAAATCAGGTTCCTGTCTTGACTCAGGGGTCTTACGTAGCTTTGAGCGAAGCTCGTGAGCGTGTCAGCACCAGCGGCGCCGGTCGAGCACTGCGATGGCTTACCCCCTAGAGCCATCCGTGCCGGTCCACCACACGCCCCCCCCCTCGATGTTCTCATTCCAACGGCCTCGTGGGCTGCGCCGTGTACCAACCAGCGAATGGGCCCCGTCGCCCGATAGGCCCAGCAGGTGTTCGGCGCGCGGGCGTCCGGCGGCGCGGGTGGCGAGCACATTGAGGTCGAGCGCTGGGCTGATCTGAGAGATTGGAACGAGAGTGGGCAGAGTCGTCACGGGTTCGGTCTGATTCACGTTGAGCCGATCGCCCAAAGAGAGGCGCGACGGGCACGCAGGGCGGCGAGGGCGTCCTCGATCTCGTGTAGGGTCCGTTGCGCCGCGCGGGCATTGCGATTCTGCGCCGCCAAGAGGGCGACCACCCCAGCTTGTTCGATCCGCCGGGTCTCTCCGGCCTCAATGAAGGAGTCGAGTTCGGCCAGCGTGTTTTCGGATGATCCGGTCATGGATGGTCTGCGCCACGCTGAATCATATGGGGTTTCGACAAGCGATATGGCTTTGAATGAGAAGAAAAACGAGTCTGCGCGCGTTCAGCAGCAGTAAGCTGATCCTACTGAAGCGGAACACCTCGGCGAAGCGGCCGCCGAAAATAGCTGTTTGTGACAGCGCCCAAGGGTAAGTCTCCCGCAAAGGGAGGCCTAACGATGAAGACCAGCATCACCCACTACCGGCCACAAAACCCTAAGCGCAGCGGCGCACTGGAGCACCGGTTCATCGCTGCTGGCCCTGAGGTGACGACGATTGCCAAGTGGCTAAGAGACAACAACGAGCACGGCGAGTGGCGCATGGACCCGCACGCGCAAACGCTGCTTAGCGGCACCAGCCAGGGACCGGCGCCGGAGGAACCCTTGAGGTTCAAGTTTGAGATCCATGAGAGTGCCACGGACAAGGAATCCGCTCGGCGAACCACGGGTCACATCGCCTTGCTCAAAATGAGCAACGCTGGCGTGCTCGACCTTAAGTGGAACAAGAAATAGACTTTTAACTTCTCATTGAAGGCTGCGTCGTAGTGGTTCGCCCCGCCGCCTCAACGGGCAAAATCGCAACGGGGATGCTGATGAAGCCACAGTGAGGAAGCTGCAATCGGGCAGACGCATAACGACGACTTGACCGTGAGAACGCGATGGTGTTGTTCATGCTTCGTTCCCAAAGGGGTAGCCCATGAAGAGTATCCCCATCCGGCGCATCACCAGGGACATAGCAAGCATTGCAGCGCCTTTCCTTGTGCCCAACGGCGGCAACACCGTTCGTGCACTCCAGGCGGCCATTGCGGATGACATCAAGAAGCGGCGCGACGCGCATCAGCGCGAGTTGGCTCGCTGGCGCAAGTTGGGTCATGGCTAGGTTCGTGGGACTGATCTCGCCGGGCAATGAGAGTTCCAATCTGAACTCAAAAGGGACCTACTCGCCTCGTTCTGGATCACGGACTTAGCACGCCGATCGGCGTTTAATTCGCACTCTGGATCACAGGTTCTGCCAGACTGGATCTTCGAAGCGCTAGCCGCCCTCATGGGCGCCAGCACCGATAGGGGCACACAGGGCTATGACCTCCGGTCAAGAGACCAAGGCGTTCGGTTGCAAGAACTAGAATGCGGATACCCGGCTCCGGCGCACCCCAATCGCTTTGTAGGGCGCGTCAGTAGTCTGAGCCCCCGCTACCCCGGCATTCCCGATTTTTGGTGCAATCTTGGCGAACTGTTTGATGTGAACGCCGACGAAATTGCCTTTGCGCCATGCAAGGGACACACGGCAAACGATGTCTTTTCCAACTATTTTCAGCAGGAAAACGTCTGGCAGAGGGCAGGAGGCAGGAATGCCGATCCTCGCGCCAGTTTTTGAAACATCTTTTACATTACAGGGTATCTCAATACCATCCAACGTGCGGATGATAGCAATCCAATTGGTCTCCGCACGCGGTGCTCGCGCAATGACGTCTGAGTTATCAGCAGGCATGTCAGGGCACCGATGCGGATTTCCAAACTGGACTATCGCACGCTGCGATTAACGACTTGGTATTCCCTCGTGGATCTAGCGACGCTAAATTCTGGCACGAAGGCTTCGCGCTTGCGCATGCGCTGGTGCACGGCAGGGGCGCTAAGCTCAGGGATGACCGGCGGCCAAGAGGAAGAGCCTCCTCTAGGCCGCCGGGCTGACGCTCATCGCTTGGGGGCTCGGAACGCGCCAGCACGGTGAGATTACATCTTCTGTGCACTCTGCCAACGCGAACGAGGCCAACGGCACAATGCGCTCGCTGACCTCGTCGTTGGGCGTTCCTCCGCAGGACTGTGCCGTCCCTTCGGTCGCCCTCATGTCTGCTAGCAGCATCATAACGTCAACACGGCGAAAGTACTTAGAACCATTGTGCCAATTGTTAAACTGAACTTTGTATGCGAAAGTTTGTTGACGCGTTGCAGCAGAGCGATTGGCGTTGCTCTGATGTAGCTCTTCATTGGGCATTCCTCCCTCGACTCGGGCCGCTCCTTTACTGGGGCGGCCTCTTTTCGGTGAGACATTAGCTAGGGGTTCCAGCCCTTTCACAATGTATCATGGGCATACCCTCACCTAAGCCGGAAATATGACTGTATTCCTGACGCCGGCTGAGTGCTAGAGCCGTCCATGTTACTCTTAAAGCGAACGGTCAGGTCCCAGCCCGATATTGCCGTGAATGCTGGCTTCCAGTTTTGCTCCAAGCAGCCAACCGCCTTGTTTGCGATGGTTTCGCGCTCCTCGAACCCGACACAAGTATTTGTCTTGCCCTGCCAACAGCATCATGCCTAGGTTATTCGACAAACGGGTCGGATGGCGGAGGATTTGACTCGTTGGGTGCAGACGACACGGCGGCTGAAGCGGGTTTACCGCACTTCTTCCTGACGACGTCCGGCCTGCCGCCCGGAGAGGCCTTCGAGCGATGGCGGACGCTTCTAGAGCGGTGTCCGATCGGCTTGAGTCGACTGGGGTTTCGAGGGCGGCGCAGATGTGATTCGATGCGCGGCTTTCCAAGGAGGAGAGCTGGATGCCCTCAGCCCTGTCAGCCGATCTGCGTGAACGCGTCGTGGTGGCGATCGAGGCAGGCGCCTCACG
>NZ_JAGHKN010000043.1:0-41534 GCF_023093475.1 Methylobacterium sp. 37f | reverse complement strand
GATCCGCCTGTTCGGCGCAGCTTGGCTCATCCAGGCCATCCGAGCCTGAACAAGCACGAGCCGTGGCGATTCATCCGCAGCCGACATTCATAAAGTTCCGCGCCCAATCCGTTTTGACACGGCCTCGGTGGAATGCAGACGTTCGTCGATGGCCTACCGAACGTCCGCATCACGTCTGAAGCGGACGTGACCTGACCTGGCGCGCTCAGGTTAATGTGAGATACCCGACCGACAGAACGCCGATTAACAAGAGCCAATGACAAGCGCAGTACGGTTTAATACGCTGTCGTCTTCGCTAGGAAATAGAACTTTATCGAAGGTAGCGCTGTTGAAAATTTATTTCGACTTCGATGATAGTCGCGCCCCGTTCAGGGATGAGGAAGGGATGGACCTTCCCGACGTAGAGACTGCCCGGACAGAGGTCCTTAGGGCGCTCGCAGATATCGCCAAAAACGTTCTGCCGAGAAGCGATCAACAGGCGTTCAAGATTTCAGCCCGTAATGCCTCCGGAGACATCGTCTACAGCGCAGAAGTGACAGTTTCAGGCGGACGGCACGAGCCTCGCTATCCGTAAAATCGCTCTGCGGATTTGCGTAGTCGTCAGGCTGTACAAGCTTGGAATTATATTCCAGATTTCGGCGCAACTTTCTGGTGCACTGCCGCTTAGCTCGGCATAGTGGCCATAGGGCATGGCCCGGGAGGGCAGATGCTCAATCCGTTCATCCAGAAGCTTGGACGCCGTTTCGTCCTGTCTGGGTCCGAAGAGAAGGCTCTCACGGATGCGAGTGCGCGCGTTCGCGATGTCCCATCCCGAACCGCACTCATCTCGGAAGGAGACGTGCCCGATCACGTCCACCTGATCCAGAAAGGGTTTGCCTGCCGCTATAAGGTGCTTCCAGGCGGTGGACGGTCGATTGTCGCCTTCCTTATCCCGGGAGACTTCTGCGACCTGAACGTGTCGATCCTCGGCGAGATGGATCACAGCATCGGAACAATCAGCTCCTGCGACGTGGTGCGTATCCCGCGTTCGGTGATGAATGACCTCAGCGGGAAACATCCGGGCCTGAACCGTGCCTTGCAGTGGGCTGGCCTCGTCGATGAAGCGATCCTTCGGGAATGGCTGGTGTGCATGGGCCGTCGTTCGGCCGACGAGCAGGTCGCACACCTGTTCTGTGAGTTCCTGATCCGCCTCCAGGTGGTGGGGCTTGCGACAGAGAACAGCTACCAGTTTCCCCTCATCCAACTCGATCTCGGTGATGCAACCGGGCTGTCGAACGTCCACATCAACCGGGTGCTCCAGGAGTTACGACGTTTGGGGCTGGTGGTGTTCAAGGAAAGGCGTGTCACCTTACCCGATGTCGCTGCCATCAAGGCCTATGCGGGGTTCAATCCGAACTACCTCCACCTGCATCCTAAGGCTCCCCCATACCCCGCTATGTGAGGTACCCGACCGTTCTTTGGAACCAAGGGGAAAACACCCATTTATTAGTTTTTAGGTCGACACAACGCCTATATCAAAAGTTATCGCGGCCATACTCTCGGCTTTCCGCGCCTGTGAGACCTCGTGTGCTCCCGCCTGCTGCGCGCGGAGAGCCCTATGCCTCGCTACTTCTTCGATATCCATGACGGCCAAACGCTTCGCGACGACGAGGGCATGGACCTCGCCGGTCCTGAAGAAGCTGCTCGTCAAGCAAAGTCGGTCCTGCCTCAGATCGCAGCGCACGAGGTGCCCAAGGACGGCGAACACCAAGCCTTCTCGGTTCTGGTGACGGACGAGGATGGCCATCCCATCTACTCGGCCGCTGTGACCTATACGGGCACGTGGCTGATCCGGTGATTGGGCCTCCATCTGCTGAGCCGGATGGGGCACCGTGCTACCGAGCCGTGATGCTCAACGCTGGCGGAGGCGGGGTTCTGAACACGCCGATTTCAGCCTCGGACGACAGCGAAGCTACGGACAAGGCACGAGCCCTTGTTGATCAGCATGCCGTCGACCTCTGGGATGGCATGCGGTTCATCGACCGGTTCGAACCGCCTCATCCTCTTCCGCGAACTGAGACCATCGCGGCATCCTGAAGGTCACGATTGATTGTCCGCTTAGCGTCAACTCCGGACGTTCAAAGCGTGCGGCTTGAAGGTCCGAGTAGGGTCGATTTTTGTCTGTCCGTTCTTGGGCGATGCTCCGATCGAAGTAGACCATACGGTACGACAGGACTCCGCATTCCAGCCCCCTTTCCGTTCGCAATTTGAGCTGGACCGTCGCGAAGGTGTGTTCGGCAAGGAAAGTCTGGCGCGTCGAGCTTCGAAAATGCCGCTCAGACGAGCTTGAGTATGTCGTCGAAGACGTCATCCCACCCAGCTTGGTCCAATTCGATGAGGTTGAGGCTGCGTAGGTAGAAGGCGCCCTCTGCAGCGAGAAAGGCCGTCCTCGCGCGGCTCTCGGACGCCGAGCCAGGGTCGAACATACCAATCCATTCCGCGTACCAAGTGCGGGCGCGGTGCAGGTACCCGGGCGACTGCAGCAGCGTCACGAGCATCCCGGCCATCTTGGTCTGGGTAGCTTCATCGATCCGCTTGGATGCCACGACGTAACCGCGCGCGCGCGCGACGTTGTCAGCATCCGGCGGGGTGCTCCGTGCGACCTCGGCGTCAAATCTTGCCAACCAGCGCTCCACCATAGCGGCGATCAGATCGTCCTTGGTGCCGAAGCAGTACTGTACCCCCCCCTTGGTGATGCCCGAGGCTTTCGCCACGGCGTCGAAGGTCAAGGCCGTGGCCCCGTCCCGGCTGACGATCTGCTCCGCGACATCCAATACCCGGTCGCGGTCGATGGTCCTTGCGCGACCCATTCAGCCATTCCCTTTTTCATTCCATACGTATGGATTTAAACGCGGCGGTGTGCGATGCCAACCAGGAAGTCGCGGAACCGCAAGACCAGTCCGAGCGCGATCCGACGCCATCCACGACCCGTTCCTACCTGAGGTATGCCACAATATGAGACGGCCTGATCATCGGCGTCCGGTCATCGTCCGGCTCGTCTTGCCTTTCCTCATGGCGATGACCCTAACCGGCTGCAAGCCGGAGGCGAGCAATCCGGCCGCACCTGCCGCCGAGATGTCGCCCATGGATGTCTCGACCGTCGTGGCGGCGGCGGCCACGGTGCCGCGCACCCTCGACCTGCCGGGGCGCTTAGCATCGACGCGGGTGGCCGAGGTGAGGGCCCAGGTCTCCGGGATTATCCAGGAGCGCGCCTTCGAGGAAGGCAGCCTTGTCAGGAAGGGGGATGTCCTCTTCCGCATCGACCCGGCCGTCTACAAGGCCGAGGTCGATGCCAGGACGGCAGGCGTGGCGCGCGCGGAGGCGACGCGGACCCAGGCGTTGCGCCAGTCGGAGCGCACCGAGACCCTTCTGGAGAAGCAGGCCGCCAGCACCGCCCAACACGACATCGCCATCGCAACCTTGCGCCAAGCCGAGGCGGACGTCGCGAGCGCGAAGGCCCAGCTTGCGCGCGCCAGGATCGACCTGGACTACGCCACCGTGCGTGCCCCCATCGGCGGCCGCATCGGGCGGGCCCTGGTGACCGAGGGGGCACTGGTGGGCCAGGCGGAAGCGACCAAGCTCGCGCTCATCCAACAGGTCGATCCCATCTACGCCGACTTCAACGCGGCCGCCTCGGACCCGAGCCTGCTCGTTGAACAGGCAGCCGGGAAGGAAGCGGCGGAGGTGCGGCTCGTTCTTCCCAACGGGTCCCTGCACCCCGATGCCGGCCGGCTCCTGTTCACCGACGTCAGCGTCGACCCGGGCACCGGTCAGGTCAGTCTGCGTGCCACCTTCCCGAACGCCCGTGTCGCCCTGTTGCCGGGCACCTATGTCCGCATCCAGGTTCGGCAGGGAACGATTCCCGGCGCGGTCGTCGTCCCCGCCCAGGCCATCCAGCGCAGCAGCGCCGGGGGGGCGCAGGCCTATGTCGTCGTGGACGGAAAGACCGCGCTGCGGCCGCTCCGCACCGGCGCCCTGACGGGTGCGGGATGGATCGTGGAGGAGGGGCTGAAGGCCGACGAGGTCGTCGTCGTCGAGGGCTTCCAGAAGATCCAGCCCGGGATGCCGGTGAACCCGGTCCCCTGGAAGGGTGCCTGGTCAACCGAGGCATCCCGCAAGTCCTGATCCCCGTCCCAACAGCCGCGGTGCCGTCCCGGTATTCCGCTCGCGCAGGCGCATTCCCATGACCCGCTTCTTCATCGAACGCCCGATCTTCGCCTGGGCGATCTCCATCTTCATCATGCTGGTGGGCGCGATCTCCATCGCCTTCCTGCCCGTCTCGCAGTACCCGGACGTGGCCCCCGTTACGATCCAGGTGACCGCCGTCTACCCGGGTGCCCCGCCCGAGCGTCTCTACGACGGCGTGACCCGCATCATTGAGGAGGAGCTCAACGGCATCCCGGGGCTGATGTATTTTGAGTCTACCAGCGACACCTCGGGCCAGGCGCAGATCATGGCTTCCTTCGCGCCGGGCTCCGATCCCTCGAAGTCCACGGTCGCGGTCCAGAACCGGATCAAGCGGATCGAGGCGCGCCTGCCGCGGGCCGTGACGCAGCAGGGCGTCATCGTCGAGGAGGCCAGCACTAGCTTCCTCCAGTTCGTCGTCGTGAGCTCGCGCGACGGTTCCCTGAGCGAGAGTGATCTCGGCGACCTCGCCGCCCGGCGCATCCTGGGCGAATTGCGTCGCGTGCCGGGCGTCGGCCGCGCCATCCTGTTCTCGTCCGAGAAGGCGCTGCGCATCTGGATCGACCCGATGAAGCTCGTCGGCTTCAACATGACGCCCGGCGATGTGACGACGGCGGTGGGCGCACAGAACGCCCAGGTGGCCTCCGGTCTCGTCGGCGCCCAGCCTGCCAAACAAGGTCAGCGCATCGCCGCCAGCGTGCTGGTGAAGGGGCAGCTGACGACGGTCGCCGAGTTCGAGGAGATCGTCCTGCGCGCCAACCCGGATGGCTCGCTGGTGCGCCTGCGCGACGTGGCCGAGGTCGAGCTCGCGGGCCAGTCCTACACGATGCAGACCCGCCTCGACGGTCGCCCGGCCGCCGGCATCGGCATCCAGCTCGCACCCGGCGGCAACGCGCTCGCCGCCGCGACCGGGGTAAAAGACAAGATCGCCCAGCTCCAGCGCACGCTGCCCGCGAATGTCAGCGTCACGGTACCCTACGACACCACGCCCTTCGTCGAAGTGTCGATCAGGAAGGTGCTGATGACCCTTGCTGAAGCGATGGCGCTCGTCTTCGCGGTGATGTTCCTGTTCCTGCAGAACGTGCGCTACACCGTCATCCCGACCATCGTGGTTCCGGTGGCACTCTTGGGCACCTGCGGCGCGCTGCTGGCGGCCGGCTTCTCCATCAACGTCCTGACGATGTTCGGCATGGTCCTGGCCATCGGCATCCTGGTCGACGACGCCATCGTGGTTGTCGAGAATGTCGAGCGCATCATGAGCGAGGAAGGCCTCTCCCCGAGGGAGGCCACCCGCAAGGCCATGGGGCAGATCACCGGCGCGATCATCGGCATCACCTCCGTGCTGATTGCCGTGTTCGTGCCGCTCGCCTTCTTTCCCGGCTCGGTCGGGGTGATCTATCGGCAGTTCGCGGTCAGCATGGCAACCTCCATTGCCTTCTCGGCTTTCCTGGCCCTGTCGCTCACGCCCGCCCTCTGCGCGACCCTGTTGAAGCCCGTCGAGGCCGGCCATGGCCATGCTAATAAGGGTGGGTTCTTCGGCTGGTTCAATCGCCGCTTCCACTCCGGCACGCTGGCCTACCGGGCGGGCGTCGCCGGGATGCTGCGGCGGCCGGTGCGCTCGCTCCTCGTCTACGCCGCACTCGTCGCGGCGCTCGGCTGGGGATACGTGCGCATGCCGTCGAGCTTCCTACCCATCGAGGACCAAGGCTACGTCATCGTCGACGCGCAGACCCCGCCGGAATCGGCCACCGGCCGCACGCTCGACGTGGCTGAGCGCATCGAGGAACACTTCGAAGCCGAACCGGCCGTAGCGGCGCGCGTCACGCTGCTGGGTTTTGGCTTTTCGGGCCAGGGCCAGAACGCGGCCATCACCTTTGTCACGTTGAAGGACTGGAAGGAGCGTGGACCGAAGGACGGGGCCGGGGCGATCAGCGCCCGCGCCAACGCGGTGCTCGGCGGCCTGCCCGACGCCATCGCCATGGCGCTGTCACCGCCGGCTATCGAGGCACTCGGCAATTCGAGCGGCTTCGCCTTCCGCCTGCAGGACAAGGCGCAGCAGGGCTATGCCGCGCTAGCGGCTGCACGCGACCAGCTGCTGAAGGCGGCGAGCCAGAGCCCGGTCCTTGCGGGCGTCTACGTCGAGGGCCTACCCACGGCGCCGCAGATCGAGCTCTCCCTCGACCGGCAGAAGGCGAGCGCGCTTGGCGTCACCTTCGCCGACATCAACGACGCGCTCTCGACGAGCCTCGGCTCGGCCTACGTCAACGACTTCCCGAATCAGGCCCGCATGCAGCGGGTGATAGTGCAGGCGGTAGCCGGGCGCCGGATGAAGGCCGAGGATCTGCTCGACCTGCATGTCCGCAATGCGAAGGGCCAGATGGTGCCGCTGCAATCCTTTGCCAGCATCGCGTGGACCATGGGTCCCGCACAGGTGGTCGGGTTCAACGGCTATCCGAGTATCAAGATCTCGGGCAGCGCCGCCCCCGGCTTCGCCAGCGGCGACGCCATGGCCGAGATGGAGCGCCTTGCCGGGCAACTGCCCGCGGGCTTCGACTTTGCCTGGACCGGGCAGTCGCTGCAGGAGAAGCTTTCGGGGAGCCAAGCCGTGTACCTGCTCGCGCTGGCGCTCTTCTGCGTCTTCCTCTGCCTCGCGGCCCTCTACGAGAGCTGGTCGATCCCGCTGGCCGTCCTGCTGGTGGTGCCCACCGGCGTGGTCGGTGCGGTCTACGCCATGCTGCTGCGCGACATGCCCAACGACGTCTATTTCAAGGTCGGGTTGATCACGGTGATCGGCCTCACGGCGAAGAACGCCATCCTCATCATCGAGGTGGCCAAGGAGCTCGTCGAGCAGGGCCGATCCCTGCACGAGGCGGCCCTGGAGGCATGCGAGCTACGCTTCCGGCCCATCGTGATGACCTCATTCGCCTTCATCCTCGGCGTGGTGCCGCTCGCCATCGCCACGGGCGCCAGCATGAACAGCCAGCGTGCCATCGGCACCGGCGTCCTCGGGGGCATGATTACGGCGACCGTGCTCGCGGTCTTCGTCACGCCTCTGTTCTACGTGCTTGTCGCACACGCCTTCCGGTCGCGGAAGTTGGACGGTACGAGGAGCGGTGCCAACCATACCGAGGCGGCCGTCAGTCATGGCGTCGTTGTGGACTGAGCTTACCAACACGAACGCTCTCGACCAGCAGCGGTCGTCTAACCCGGCCTTTTTTCGGCCCGGGATGCGGTTTCTGTTGATAGGCACTGGAGTGGCCGACATGCGCGCAAAGCCGAATGTCGACCTCCGAGCGGCAACCTGCTGAAGGGGCAGTGCCCTACGCTGAGGCTGTCGGACGGTCGACGGATGGCTGCTTTCGTGGAGCCCTAACGGTTGCCGGGGTGTCTGGCATGGGTCGGACGCAGCAGGGCTGCATTTCAAGTCTGGCAGCTGCGTGGCACACATCCCGAACGTCTAAACGGTAATACGCAGGCTACGTCCGCAGCACCCCTTCTCTCTCTGCCGGCATGGGCCGGTTGGGAGATGAGAGATGGGACATTCAGAGCACGACCCAGCCTTCAAGAGCCGCCGACCGTGGAACGCAGGACGGAAGCTCGGCGCCAAACGCGCGCTCAAACCACAACAGGTTTGGGCCATCCGTTTCTGGCTCGACGGAGAGCGGCGCGTACGCGACCGGGCCATGTTCGACCTCGCCATTGATAGCAAGTTGCGTGGTTGTGACATCGTCAAACTGAAGATCGGCGAGCTTGTCAGCGGCGGGCATGTACGGGCGCGCGTCATCGTCGTTCAGCGAAAGACTGGGTCGCCCGTGCAGTTCGAACTGCTTGAACCAGCACGTACCAGCATTTTGACTTGGTTGGGGTGCCGAGGGGGCGGGCTTGACGATTACGCCTTTCCAAGCCGGATCGACCACGAGGCGCACATAAGCACCCGGCAGTACGCCCGCCTGGTAGATGAATGGGTGACGGGCATAGGGCTACGGCGCGAGGACTACGGCACACATTCTTTACGCCGTACAAAGGCGGCATTGATCTACAAGCGAACCGGCAACTTACGCGCTGTGCAGATTCTGCTTGGGCATACGAAAATCGAGAGCACGGTACGCTACCTTGGCGTGGACGTTGAAGACGCGCTCGCTCTGGCGGAAGCGACCGAAATCTGAAAGCCGGCCTCCTCGGCGGCAACGTTGAGGGGGCCATGCAGGCTCCAAGAATGCAGCGCACCTGAAGCAGTCGTTTACCCCGACATGATGCCGTCCCAGATATAGGCGTTCTCGAACCAACCCAGCCTTTCCGCCCCAGGTGGATTGCGGTCTGTCCGCTGATTGGCGGCAGATCGACAAAGCGGTCATCCAGCATTGCCGATCTACCCCGGGATGAAGAACCCCGGCGGAGACCAGCCAGGCCCACGTAATTATGAGGAAAGGCATCGCCGAGGAGGGTTCGGACCATCTCCTCGGCTACAATCCCGACTTGATCGATGCAACGAGGTCCATGTCGCCATCCGCAATCCCTAGCGTCGTCGTTCCATGACCAAGCGCTTCAACTTCGAGGACCAGAATGCGCAGCACAGCCTCCACGAGAAAGCTCGGCATGTCTCACCGTTCGGCCTGTGCGCTGGCCCTCCTGTGGGGGATCTCGGCCACACCCGTGGTGGCGGTCACGCCGGTGACACCGGTGGGCGTCGAGAGCTGCGACGCCTTCCTGGAAGCCTATGCCCAATGCGCGGCCAGCCCCGGCGTACCGGAAGCCGCTCGCCCCGGCATCCGCCAGGGCATCAACACGATGCGCGAGAGCTTCCGCGACTCGGTCCTGCGCAACGAGGCGGCGCGTCCGACCGTGGCCTATCAGTGCGCCCAGGCCCATGAGGCCGTGCGCAAAAGCTTGGTCGACGCATTCAAATGCGATTTTCCCGCCGCACCCGTGGCCTCCCAGGCCCTCTTGCAGAGCCCGCCGCCACCGCCGGGCTCGGCTCGGGCGACCGCCCGCCCGGCGCCGGCGCAGACGCCCGAGGCTCAGGCGGTGGCAAAGGCCAATGCCTACACCGAGGCCCAAAACCACTTGGTCCGGTCTCATCCCCTGGAGCAGCAGTTGGCCGACTACCGGCGCGACAACGAGCGGGTGCTCAAGCTTGGGACGAAGCTCGGTGCCAACGCCTGGTACCACTTCGGCATCGTGGATTTCGATGGGGTCATCGACGAGTTGGAGAAGGCCGTCGCCTTACCGGGCGTCGTCCCGGAGGTCGATGCTCAAGCCGCCCGGCTGCTGACGGCGCTGCGCGAGGTGAATCCCACCCTGAAGGCGCTCACGCGCTATCAGACCACGCGCGAGTTCAAAGAAGATGGCTTCAAGTTCGCTCGCGAGCAGCACGCGATCCTCGTCCCCCGCGTCGAGGCGGCCGCCAAGGCGATGGACGCCTATGGCACGGCCCTGTTCGAGCGCGAGATCGCCCGGGATGAGCGCCGCCTGGCGGCCCTGCCGGAGGATGCGCCGGCACGGCGCCTCCTGTCCACCAGCCTCACCCTGCGCCGCGCGGTCCGGCGGTTCGAGGCACTGGGACCGAAGGCGGATGTCGCTCCCTTCCTGGCCGCACTCGGCGAGGTCTCGAACGCCAACCGCCACCTCGGCACGGTCCTCGACGGCATGAGTCCGAAGGCGAACTCATCCTGCACCGGCTACACCGACACGGTCGCAAGCGTAATTGGGCATGGCCGGGACGTCGCCCGGGACATTCGCGCCAAGAGTGATCCGAGCCAACCGGCGCAACGCTTCAACGAGACCTACAACCGCTCGGTACGCGATCTAGAATCTTGCCATAAGAATGAGAGTCGGGTGCGTCCAGGCTGAGGTCAGCTGAAGATCGCTGAAGACAGGACTGATGTCTCCTTCAATGTAAATGCTCGTCCTTACGCCTCCGCAAGTCTGCGGGGAGACGAGCAGGCCGATGTCAAGGAGCGTGCGTTCCACGGGTAGCATCGGCGTCTCTTAATGAGGACGGACGGAGAGCGGTCGCTGAACCTTTGCGCGGGATCGCGATCGCGTCGTCCGCTCCTCATCGGGGCCAGTCGAAGTAGCGCCGGGCGGCGCCTCGGCCTTCCGCCAACGGCCTCGTCAGCCGGCCGCGCCGGTCGATCAACCCCCATCGGCCCCCGATCATGGCGGATGGCTGGCGCCCGTCCGAGCGGCAGCCCTGGCAAACCAGGGCCTCGCCGCGGGCGTTGAACGGGAACGACCAGTCGAAATCCGTGGCCAGGACCCGGCGCAGGCGCCGGTCGTGGAACGCGACCTTGCCGGCGTGACGCGCGCGCACCAACCCCTGCGCGAAGGGGTCCGGCCCGTTGTCGAGGGGGAACACCGCCAGCGCCAGCCCGTCGCGGCGCGCCCAGAGCGCGCCGATTCCATCGACGACGATCTCCGTCACCCCGCCCCGGAACGGCATGCGCGCGAGGCGGGCGGGATCGATGCGGACGAAGTCCCCCGCGCGGCGGGCGCAGTGCTCCGTGCGGGCGAAATCCGCGTGGACGTCACGGCAGGCCAGCGGGTAGGCGCCCCCGTCGCGCGCCTGCACGGCCTGCGGCGCGAAGCCGGCCGCAAGCCCCAGGAGGGCGAGCGCACCGAGCGCTCTTCCCCGTGCCCTCGGGCTCACCTGAGGCCCCAGCGCCCGAGCGGGCCGGGCGCGCCCGTGGCGTCGTCCACGAACACGCGCCAGCCGCTGCGGTAGGCGACCTCGCAGACATCCCAGACGAGGCCGGTGTCCGTCCGGGTCGGCACGGCCGTGCCGGTGGTGGCGGTGCCCGTTCCCGCCGCGGCGCGCGCCGCGATCGCCGCCGCCTGCTCGGGCGTGAGGCGGCCCGTCGCGGGGGCAGGCCTGGCGGATCGGGAGAACAGGCGGTCTAGGATAGCCAGCACGGTTCGGGCTCCTCGCATCGGCGAACGAGCATGGGCGTCCGGCCCCGGGATGTCACCCGCCCCGGTGCAGGTTGCGGAGCGGCCGCCCGTCAGCCACACCTCCCGGACCGTATCAGGCGGAAGAACCGCATGTGAGGAACCTGGATGTCCCTGAAGCTCGACCACTCCTCCGTCGAGGAACTCGACTTGGCCCTGCGCCTGTATCGGCGCCTGCTGGTCCGCCTGCTCCTGATCCTCGTCCTGGGCTTTGCCGGGGTGATCGGTCTGGCCAAACTCAGCACGATCCTGTCGCCGCCCTACGGCGTCTACTTCCTCGGGCAGGGCTTGGTGACCTGGGGGCTGCTCGGCCTCCTCGCCCTGCTCTTCGCGGAATTCTGGTGGGAGGGCCGCCAGATCGGCGAGGCCCTCAACCATCCGGGCCTGCTCGATTCCCCTGTCGCCGGGCTGCTGGGCGGCCTCGCCGTGATCGGTGAGCGCGCCGCTGCGATCGGGATGGAGCCCGGCTTCTTCCACGGCCCCCTGCGGCCGATCCGCCGGCGCTGACGGGTCCGTGGCGCTCAGCGCGCCGGCCCCTCGCGCGCGACCAGGCTGTCGCGGTGGACCGCGAGGCTCGCACACGCGCTCGCGAGGGTGACGGCGCAGCCGAGGGCGGGCAGCGTCCAATCCTCCGCCCGCCATAGGGCCGCCGCGAGGCCCGCACCGGCGCCGAGGCAGGCCAGGGACAGGGCGGCCCGCCAGCACCGCACCGCGCGCGGCTCGAACCGCACCAGGCCGTTCGCCCACCAGACCAGGGGCAGCATCGACAGCCAGTAGAGCGGCTGGGCACGGGCGGCGCCGTGCGGTCCCGGCACGAGGCAGGCGGTGACCGAGACGGTGGCGGCGAGGCCCACCACGACGGCGAGCCCGGCCGCCACGTTCGAGGGACGGTCCTTACGCAGCCGCTGCCAGTAGGCCGGGTAGCGGCGGATCAGGGAACTCTCTCCCGGGCCGGTGCCGGACGCTTCCAGGCCGCGAGGCGCGCCAGGACGTAGGCCGGCACGCGGTCGGCCACGGCGAGATTCTCCGGGCGCAGGGAGAAATCGTAGGTGAGGCCGTCGCGGTGGACGAGGTAGGTGCAGGTGGAGACCTCGCGCTTGTCCGAAGTGTCCGAGGCGAGGCAGCCGGGCGGGGCCTAGTCGGCCGGCCGCGCCGCGTGCCGGGACGGGAGGCGGTAGAAGCGCCGATGGTCGACGCCCTCGGAATGGACGAGGCGCTCGCCGCCGGACGGGTCGGGCCGCCACGGCGCGCCCTCGGCGAGCCGCGCATCGAAAATGCCCCATTGCCGGGCGTGGAGGGGTGCGAAGCGGCGCCCGTCCGGGTCGCCGACGACGTGGACCACGAGGTCGGCGGCGAACGGGCCGGCATGGCCGTGGCTGAGGGGGCTGTAGCCGGGGAGGCCCGCCGCGACCTCGGCGGCGGGCAGCATCAGCCAGAGCGAATCCGCCGGTTCCCGGCCGAGCCCCGGGAGCGCGTCGAGCCAGGGCAGGCGGAAATTTCGGGAAAACTCGTAGGTGTGCGGCACGGCGTACGCGGTCCCGGCGAGGCGGTACCGCGTGGTGCCGAACCGGCCCTCCGCCGCGAAGGCCGCGAGCACGAGGGGCAGGCCGAGGAGCGCGACGAGGCGCGCGGCGCGACGCGAGGGACGCATGCGGGACGTTCCTATTCCGTGAGTCCGCCTATTCCGTGGGTCCGGCGCGGAGCCTGGCCGCTTCCGCCGCGAGGTTGGCGCGGGCGGCCGCCTCCAAGCGGTCGTGGAAGAGGTCGGTCTGGTAGAGGCGCGGCCGGGCGAGGAAGCGGTCGAGGATCTGAGCGCGTCCGAGCCGCCACGCCGCCTCGGGAACGGCGGCGTATTCCCGGCGGATCGCCGCCGCGTAGGCCGCGTAGACGGCGCGCGGCGCACCGAGCACGGCGAGATCGAGGTCGAGGAGGAGCCGTGTCGCCGGGTCCGCGCTCGGGCCGTGCGCCGCCGTCGCGTGGATCATCGCGATCGCGGCCCGGACGCGCGCATCCCCGGACGCCGGCCCCGCCTCGGCACGCAGCAGGTCGGCGCTGCGGGCCTCGTTGTCGGCGCGGGCGGTGTCGTAGACGGCGTCGTGGAAGGCGATGGCGAGATCGATGGCATCGCCGTCGACGTCCGCGAAATCGGGATGCGCCCGCACGGAATCGTGCCCCGCGAGCAGCGCCGCGACGTGGGGCCAGCCGTGATAGTGCCGGTCCGCCGCGCCGTAGCCCGCGTCGAGGGCCCGCCACGCCGCCGCGCCGGGCGTGCCGACGGTCCGCGCCCACAGGGCGTCGAACCGCGCGCGAAGGGACGCGTTCGTGGCTTCCATCCTGCCGGCCTCAGTTCACGCGGTGGCAGGTCGAGGTGGTCTCGGCAGCCCCGCGCATCCCGCCCGCCGGCCACACCTCGCAGACCACGTACTTGCCGCCCCGCTCGAGGGTGAAGCTCGGACCGGAGGCGGAGACGATGCGGTGGCCGCCGTTGAGGAGCGCGCTCATGGGCTCCTCAACCGGCACCCAGGTCGTGGCCGGGCGCGGCGGCACGGCGGGGGCCTGGGCGACGGCCGGGCCGGCCACGAGGATCAGCGGGAGGAGGGTGTGGGACAGCGTTCGGCGCATGGGATCGTCCTGGGGTCGGGGGCGGGCCTTCGGCCCGTTCGGGCGGCGAGGGGGTCAGGGCGTCACCACGGCGAGGTCGGCCGCAGGCAGCCAGCCGATGACCGGGGCCTTCTCGCCCCGGTAGCGCACGCGCACCCAGGCGTCCCGCCGCTCCAGCACCGCGACGGGATCGAGCCGGACGAGGTAGGGCGCCCGGGCCGGAGCCGGGCCGGGTTCCGGCCCGAAGGCCGTGCGCTCGGCCGTCACGAGGCCGACGCCGATCCATCCGTCCGGGGTCGACGCCGCACGCCGCGAGAGCGCGTAGGGGGTCCCCACCATGGTGCCCGTGGTCATCGAACACCCGCCGTGATCCTCCGCGAGGGTCAGGGCGGCGCCGTCCGGGGTGAAGGCGAGGTCCCCCGGGATGCGCTCCGGCTCGTCGGGAAACCACGTCTCGACCTTGGCCCGGTCGCCCGCGAGGGTGCCGCGCAGGAGGAACACGCAGGCGAATTGCGGGCTCCCGGCTTCGGCCGCCCCCCGTTGCTCGGCGAAGACCCCCGTCACCGCATTGCCGGAGACCGCCAGGGTCAGGCTGTCGTAGGTGCCGGACCGGGCGGCCGGCTCGGCCGCCGCCGCGCCGCAGGCGGCGAGCAGGGCGGCGAGGCCCAGGGCGGTGCCACGCACCGTCAGAGGCCCTTCTCCAGCAGCTTCACCACGGCCTCGACCCGGTCCTTCGAGTCGGCGACGTTGGTGAACGGCCGCCAGTTCACGTCGAGGACCCCGCCGTCGAACGTGAGGCGCTTGGCGTAGTTCGAGGCGGGCGCGGTGTTCTCGTCGAAGCGGACGCGGATGGTCTTGAGCTTCGCGGCCAGGGCGTCGCGGCCCATCTTGTCCTTGGCCACCTCCTTCAGCCCAACGGCCAGGGGCTCGAAGATCGTCTTCTCGAAATAGTCCGGGTCGGAATAGTACTTGGCGTCGCCCGGGAGCGTGAGGTCGTCCCACGCCACCTCCACCGGCACGGCGAAGCCCGCCGCCTCCTGGATCGCCTTTTCCTGCGCGGGGTAGCGGTCCTGGCGGTAGGCCGCGATCGCTCGGCGCTCGGCGAGGCCGATGGTCGGCTCGGCCATGGCCGAGGGGGCGGACAGGACCGACAGGGCGAGCGCGGCGGCGAGGGCGTGGCGGCGTGAGATCATGCGGTGGTTCCTCGGTAGGACGGCCTCGGATGCGGGCTTGGCGTGACGGTTCGATGACGGGGCGGGCACGCTGTCAAAGTGAGAGCCGCCCTCACGGGGAGATCGCCTTCACGGTGTCGGGGCGCAGCGCACCGGGCCGCCGGCCTCGACGGTGGGCGGGGCGGTCCCCGTGAGGCGTACGGGAAACGAGACGATGCTGGGCGTGTCCTTCGGGGCCTTTCCGGCCCGATAGCTCCCGGCGCAGGCCTTCACGGGTGCCGGCAGGGCCGCGACGGCGGGTGGAAGCGGCCCGTCGCGGGCGATCCGCGCCCAGCACCCGGCGCCGTGCTTCGGGATCGAGCAGGCCCCCTGCACGCCGCGGAGGAACCCGAGCCGCAGGGTCCCGTCCGCGACCGCGAAGGTGTCGATGCCGGCCTCGGCGGTCGTGTCCCGGATCAGGGTGCGGCCCGTGCCCGCGTCGAGCACCGCGAACGGGACGGTGCCGTTGGTGCTCGCTTGCTCGAAGACGAGGAACCCGCCCGTGCGGCCGAGGAAGCGCTGGCCGGCGGTCGCCAGGATGCGCGCACCCGGCCCCGGCGCGGCGGCGCAGGCGGGGGCGGCGCCGTTCACGAGCGGCACGAGGCTCGCGTCCTCGGGGTCCGGCGTGTCGGTGTCGCTCTCGCGCACCATGAGATCGCGGTAGGTGGTGCAGGTGATCTGCTTGCCCTCCCCCGACATCTTGCCCTCTCCAGACGTCGCGGTCTCGGTCTTCGCGGGCGGCTCGAACCGCGCCGCCTCCCATCCCGCCGCCACTGACGGGGCGGGGAGGCACGCTGCGAGGAGCGCTAAGCGGGCGGCGGAGCGGGTGGCGGAGCGGGTGGCGGGGAGAAGGCTGCGTCTCATGCGGGTTCCCTGTATACGGCGCGGGAGCCCCGAGGAAAGGCAGGATGGAGTGCCATGCGGACCGTTCTCGCCAAGGTCGCCAAGGGTTTTGCCGGGCCGCTCGCAACGCTTCTCGCCGCGCCGCTCCTCGGACCGCTCGCCGTCCGGGCCGAGCCCGCTCTGCCGGGCGACGTGACGGCGTACGTGACGCGGCTGCGGGACTGCAACCATTGGGGCGGGGAGGATGCCACGGACGCGGCGCGCGGCCGGGCCATCGCGGCGGCCGTGAAGCGCCTGCGCTGCGACGCCGCCGAGGCGGACGGGCGGACCCTGCGACGGCGCCACCGGGGCGACCCTGCCGTCCTGAAGGCCCTCGACGGCGCGCGCGATGCGGACGGTTGAGCGGGGGCCCGACGCCGGCGATCCGGTCCGCCGCCGCGTCCTGCGCCTGCTGCACGTTCCGCTCCTCGGGCTGCTGCTGGCACTCGGCCTCGCCCCGGTCTTCCTGCTGTTTCCCCTCCTGCCCGCGGAGCCCGGAACCGATCCGACCCTACGGCCCGTCGAACTCTGGCTCGGCACGGCCCTCGTCGGCGGCCTCGTCGGCACCGTGGAGGGCGCGGCGCGGCCCCTCTACCGGGCGGCCGGCCTCGTCCTCGCCGTCGGCCTGCTCTCGATCCCGGTCCTGCGCGTCCTCCTCTGGACCGACCTTCCGGTCCCGCACGGGCTCGCGCGCTGGCTCGGCCTCGACGGGGAAGCCGCCCTCGACGCCCACCTGTACGAGATCTGGCTCGCTGCGTGGCTTTCGGCCTGGGTTTTGGCTTGGGTTTTGGCTTGGCTCGGCCTCGCGCTCCTGGGCCGGCACCTCCCGGCGCGACGCGCCCGCATCGGCCGGGCCGCCGTTCGATGACGGCGCCGGTCGGGGATTCTGGTCCGGGATTGTCGGCGATGATCGTCCCGCCATGATTGCCCCTCGGTCCGACGGGACGCGAAGGGCGGCCCTCGTCGTCGGCGGCTGCGGTGTCGTCGTGTTCGGCTGGGCCCTTGTCGCCTACGCGCCGGTCCCGGGGATCGCCGCGGCCGTCGCCGCGGTGCCGGCGTTCGCCCGCGCGGCGACGCACCGGGTCGCGGTCTTCCTCGCCCTGGCGGCCGTCGGCGGCGGCATGACCTGGGCGGCATTCGGAACGACGACGGGCTACTTCGTCCTGAACCGATCGCGGCTCGACGCCGTGGTGGCCGAGATCGCGGCCATGCCCACCCTGGTGTCCTTCGAACGCGGGCGGGACGATCCTCCGGCGGAGGCGGAGCGAACGGCGTGGTGGGAGAGCACCCGCCTCGTCAACGGCCGGCGCGTCACCCCGTACCGTCCGCAAGGCGCGCGCGACACGGACAGCCTGCGGGAGATCGACGTCCTGCGGGACCTCGGGGTTCCCTACGCTCGCTACCGCGCCCTCTGCCACGCCCTCGAACGCCTCGGGCTCGCGGGGTTCACCCGCGGTCCCGGCGGCGAGATCGCCCTGGACGAACCGATCCCGGGGGGCACGCCCTGGGGCACGTCGTTCGTGTACCGGCCGGACGATGCGTTTCCGGCCGGCTCCGGGGCCGAGAGCGACCGCCGCCTCGCGCCGAACTGGTTCTTCGTGACGCGGGGCTGAGATTCACCGGACGACGCCGCCGGATTCCTGGAAGGAAGAGCGGGCGCGCGGAGCCTCCGCCGTGGTGATGGTACCGGTCCCGAGCAGGGCCGCGAACACGAGCATCGGCACGGCCCAGACCTGCATCGGCACCCCCCAGAAGGCGTGGTCGCGCCCGGCCGGCCCGAAGGTCGTGCCGCGGTTCCAGCGCAGGCCGAGGCCGAGAACGGCGAACGCCGCGAGACTCATGGTGAGGCAGACCGCCCGGTCCACTTCCGGCCCGTCGACCTGCCGCAGGACGATCAGGGGCAGGAACATCGCCAGCGCCACGAAGAAGACGACCCAGTAGCCCCGCCCGGTCCAGAACACGATCATGCGGCGCCCCCCTCGCGCGGTGTGTGGAGCGATCCGTCCCGCCGAAGCCGCGATCGCATCAGCCCATGGCCCCCGCGCCGGCCCGCCGGTTGCGCACCATCGCGGCAATGGCCGCGACGATGATGGCCGCCAGCGCTCCCGCAATGACCAGAAGCGTGACGGTGCGGTTCCACAGGCGGTCGAGGGCGAGATCGGTGGTGACGAGGTCGGGCCGGGCCGGATCGGCCATCACCCGGACGCTGTAATCGCCCGCATGCACGCCCGTGAACACGGTGTTGATCCGGCGGACCACCGGGCCCGACGGGGTGGGCAGGGTGAGGGTCATGTCGCAGAGGTGGAGCACGATCTTGGTGCTGCACTTGCCGTCGCTCACCCGCGCGGCGGCGACGGGACGCGCCGTGTCGCGGATCTGCCAATCCGTCACCACCGGCGGGGCCGTGTAGACGGCGCAGGCGACGAGGAGGGCACCCAGCGCCACGAGGCCGAACAGGGTCCAGAAGATGTTGCCCCAGCCCTGGCGGGGCGGCGGCAGGCGCAAGGATTCCGTACGCGAGGGCTCGGGGCGGTTGGGGGCGGTGTTCATGGTCGGAACCTCACGGGATCACGGGGGTCTGGGAGGATTCGGAAGCCGCCGCGGTCTCGGCCAGGACACGGCGCGCCTGCGCCGCCTGCCGGTAGCGGCCGATGAGGTCGGCGAAGTCCTGTACCGACATCCGGTACGGCAGGCCGGCCGTGACGGTGACGATGCCGCGCCCTGCGTCGAGCTTCACCTTGCGGCCGCCCGGCACCGCCTGCGGGAACGGCGCCTCCGGCGGCAGCAGCAGGCGGGTGACGACGCCGTTCTGCCGGGTCGTCATGTCGAGGTCGGCGATGCTGTCCCAGAGGATCGGTCGGTCGAGGCCGGGCACCGCCAGGGCCTCGGGGGTCAGGATCATCGTCGTGCGCTCGCCCCGCCACAGCCGAAATCCGCCGAAGCCGCCCAGGACCGCCCCGCACGCCAGCGCTACCCCCACCACGGCCCCCGCCTGGCTGGCGGACAGGCCGGGCAGGCCGGCGGCGAGCCACAGGAGGGCGACCCCGATGAAGAAGCCGCCCGCCACCAGGAGGGCGATGGCCCCCGGGCGGGTGCTTTCGCGCAGCACCCGTGCCTCGGTGCCGATCTCCGCCACCGTCGCCTCCAGGTGCGCGCGGAACGCCGCGTCGCGGGTCCGCACCGCGTCGAGGAAGTCGTGCGTCGCCGCGCGGCAGAGGCCGGTGGGGTCGGCGAAGTAGGCGGCGAGCTGGCCGAGCGCGTGCGGGGGTGGCACCGCGGCCGCGGCGGCCAGGAGTTCGGTATCGAGGGTCCGTCCCAAAGCCGCCAAGCGCTCGCGGGTCGGCGGATGGGTGTCGGTGGGGTGGGCCTGCTCCGCCTCGAGATGCGTCGCCGGATCGTCAAGGCCGCGCGCGATGGCGTGGTCGAGGCTCGCCGCCACGAGGTCGGCCGGGGCGGACCCGGGCGCTTCGGCGGCGGCGTCCAAGGTCTCGGCGATGCGGGGGGCCACGGCCCCGGTGCGCAGGAGCGCCCGCGCGGCGGCGTCGACGGAGACCGGGCTGGCGCCCGCCGCGTCGGCAGCGAACTCGCGGGTCCGGCTCCAGTGGCGCACGGCGAGGTGGAAGTTCTCCATGACGAAGACGCCGAGGCGCAGGGACGGACCGAGCAGCCCGAAGGACCCGGCATGTCCCTCCGCCACCGCGTCGAGGGAGCGCCCGACGCCGGCGTAGATGGGCAGGAATCGCTGACTGTAGACGGTGTCGCCCCCGACGTAGTGGGCGAGTTCGTGGCCGATGATCGCCGCCACCTCGTCGCCCCGCAGGAGGGCGAGGTAGGGCAGCGGCAGGTAGAGGATCCGGCCCGTCAGCGGCGCGCCGCCGGGCTCGACCACGGCAGGACCGGCGCTGACGAAGAAGCCGCCCGTGAGGCCGACCACCACGGCCTCGGGCTTCAACGCCCCGAGCCGGTCACCCAGCCCCTCGATCAGCCGCCACAGGCCCGGCGCCTCGGCGGGCGAGACGACCCGGCCGAAGATCGACAGGGGGTCGGGCTCGAAGGCGGAGAGCGCACGGCGCAGGCCGAGCACTGTGGCGCCCGCCGCGACCAGGACCGCCCCGATGGCGACGACGGCCACGAACAGCATCTTGATCTCGCTGCCGCCCAGCCCGGGCCGTGCCAGCAACCCGGCCTCGAAGACCACGGCGGCGACGAAGCCCGCCGTGGTAAAGAGCACCTGGAGGGCGAGCACCGGCGGCAGCAGGCGGCGCATCCACGAAAAACCGGCCACCAGCGCGTCGCGCGAGGCCCGCCCCAGCCGCCCGAGAGCGGCGCCGGCGAGGAGCACGAGGATCGACAGGAGTGCGGCGCCCCCCCCGGCCGCGACGACCACGGGCGGGAGCAGGCGGCGCCAGTCCATGACCGTCGTCAGGGTCGCGACCTCGTCCCGGGCCGCCCGGGCCTGAACCAGGGCGAGTGGACCGCCATAACCCTTGCCGTTGCGGCGGAACTGCATCCGGAAATCGGGGCGCCCGTCCGGCGGCGCCCGCGCCTCCAGATCCGCGACGATCCGGGTCAGGTGCTCCCGCTCGGCGACGAGGTCCGCCGAATCGGCGCCGGCCCGCTCCTGCTCCCACAGGCCGAGGAGCAGGATGCCCAGGGGCAGGAGGACGGTGGCGGCGATCAGGTGCGTGACGGAACGCAAGCGCAAGGGCATGCGCGAATTAGCTACGTCAGGGATACCCGCCTCCTCAGATGCGTTCGGAGCCAGAACGGGTCACTCAGAATTTGTTCGCCGGACGCTCGTCCACTGGAATCGGGATGAGGCTGTCGTGCTTGCGGCACGAGATCCTATCGACCTTGCGGCTCTCACCCTTGATCAGGTCCATGGCGCCAGTCTTTCGATTGACCAGGAAATAGCTACTGACATCGGCAGCGTCCGCGAGGTGGTGAGTCGCATTCTGGCGCAATGGGCAGAGGCTGGTCTGGTCGAGCTACGTCGTGGCGCGGTCGAGATCATTGACAGAGGCAGCTTGGCCTCTGCCGGTAGACGGTGACTGCTGCACTCCAATGGTTCGGTGTCCGCTTCGGGGCAGAAGGTCAAGGTCCGTTACCCATCCCGAGCCGAAATTGCCGGACGGCCGACGAATGGCCGCTTTTGGGAAGCGCTGATGGCGATCCTAATGACTGTGTTGGGTCGGGAGCTGTCCCTCCGCTCTTCGACCGACTTGGGTGGGTAGCGGTCTGGCTGCTTTCGGTGGCTAATGTCTTCAAGCAGACATAGGTCCTATCGACAGAGGCCTACCCCTCCACTCAGCCGCTCTCATCGTCAAAGCCAAGAATACTACGACGCTGCAGGAACTAGCGACCGATACAGGGGCGCTACTACACATGGCGCGAACCCGGCGATTAATATCACCAACATAATGGTCGTCCTGCACTACGGCAGTGCGGATACGCCCGCGTGTGATAGCCGACCCAATGATCAGCTTCGGCGCACCCAAGATGCGTTCTAAATCAACTTAGAGTTATAACAGGGTCGCACGAAAATTTTTTGCGGCCCTGTCGTTTCCAGCTTACGAAATCGGGTCGGTTGGCCTTTAACCGGTGGCGGTTCATGGTCACGAGGCTTTGGCGCCGGGAGCATCCTCGACGGCATACCTGAGCCAGACGGTGCCGCCTTCCAAAGTCTCGGTGTGGCGATGCCGAAGCGCCTTGCCGGCCGCCGGCCGCTCGTCGGGCTCGCCGTGGTACTCGAAGATGGTTGGCACGCCCGCAAGACCATCAAGGGCGGGCGAGACAAGCAGGCTGATCTCGTCGATCAGTCCGGCTTTCAGGAAAGCGCCGTTGATGATGCCGCCGCCCTCAAGCAGCAGGGTCCTTACGCCGAAGGTCTCGCCCAGTGTCGCCATCGCACCGACGAGATCACGGCCGTCCGGACCGGCGAAGATGTAGGAGACCCCGTCCTCACGGAGCTCCGCCAGATAGTCGTCCGTGACGCCCTCGCCAAGGACCGCTACGATATGGTCCCCGCCAGCGTCGTCCCGGCCGTAATGAACCTTCCCGTGAGGGTCGATTGCGACGGCCAGGTCGCGGCCGTTTCGCTTACCGACATAGGTCTGGCGGAGGTCACCAGGAACAGTCTCGGGTTTGCGCGGATGCCCCTTGGCGATCTCGGCCATGGTCGTGCGACCCACGATCCAGCCCTCGGCATCCAGGCGTGCCGCGGTCTCGTCGTAGTACCGGTGAACCAAGTCCTGCTCGATGCCCGCGGCGGGAGGGGTCCAGCGGCTCGGGTGGAGCCGGCCGTCGATGGAGCTTCCCATGTGGCAGATGATTTTTGGACGCATCTCGCGAACTCACTCTTCCTCGGGTTACGGTCAGGTCACTCGCCGCGGTACTCGGCGTCCGTGACGTGCCCCATCCAATCGACGACCTTGCCGTCGAGCGCCTCCGACAACGCGATGTGGCTCATGCCCGCGTTAGGCGAGGCCCCATGCCAGTGGCGCATGCCGGGCGGGATGCGGACCACGTCGCCAGGCCGGATCTCCAGCACCGGGCCGCCCTCGTTCTGGACCCGACCGACCCCGGCGGTGACGATCAGGGTTTGACCGAGGGGATGGGTATGCCAAGCCGTTCGAGAGCCGGGCTCGAAGGTGACGAGGCCGCCTGACATCCGTGAAGGTGGCCTTTCCTGGATCATCGGGTCGACGCGTACGGTCCCCGTGAAGTTCTCCGGCGCGCCCCTTACGGAGGGCGCGGTACCGCTGCGCTCTACGGTCACCGCCACCGGCGAGGGACTGGCGGAGCAATGCCAGTTCATGCCGGTGGCGAGGGTCGCGGCAAGGACGAGCGAGGCGGTCCCGACGAGAATGTGCATGACGGTATCCTTGCCGCTTCCTTCAGGCCGCGTCGGGCATGCGGTCGAGGAGCTTGTCCAGCGTGATGGGATAGTCGCGCACGCGAACCCCGGTCGCGTTGTAGATCGCGTTCGCGACCGCAGGTGCGACGCCGACCAGCCCGAGCTCCCCGACACCCTTCGCCTTGATTGGCGACATGGTCGGATCGACCTCATCGACGAAGATCGCGTCGAGGTGCGGGATGTCGGCATGGACCGGTACCTCGTAGCCCGCGAGGTCGTGGTTGACGAAGAAGCCGCGCTTGGTGTCGACCGCCATCTCCTCCATCAGGGCGGCGCCCACGCCCATGACCATGCCACCGATGACTTGGCTGCGGGCCGTCTTCGGGTTGAGGATGCGGCCCGCGGCACAGACCGCCAGCATCCGTCGGACGCGGATCTCGCCAGTGTCCGCATCCACGCCGACCTCGGCGAAGTGCGCCCCGAAGGTCTGTTGGGCGAACCTCTTCGACAGGTCGCCGAACTCCATAGTGTCCTCAACGACGATGTCGCCGGCCCTAGCCGCATCGCCGAGCGGCACGGCGCGATTGCCCAGGCGTACCTCGCCGTCGGAGAAGATCGCGTCGGCCGAATTGAACCCCAGTCTCTGGGCCACGGCCTCGCGCAGCTTCACGCACGCGGCGTAGACGCCTGCGGTGACGGACGGCGCGCCCTGCTGACCGCCCGAACCCGGCGACTCGGGAAAATCGGAATCCCCGAGGCGCGCGATGACCCGTTCGATCCCGACGCCCATCATCTCGGCCGCCGTCTGGGCGACGATGGTGTAGCTGCCGGTGCCGATGTCGGTCATGTCGGTCTCGACCGTGACCACGCCCCGAGCATCGAGCCGCACGCGGGCGCCGGACTTGGCGATCTTCGCGGCGCGGATCGCGCCCGCCATCCCCATCCCGACCAGCCAGCGCCCGTCACGGACGCTGGCCGGCGCCGCCTTGCGTCGATCCCAACCAAACCGCCCGGCACCGGTGCGGAGGCACTCCACGAACGGGCGGGTCGAGAACGGCATCTCGGGATGCTCAGGGTCGACCTGGGTGTCGTTCAGGACCCGGAACGCGACCGGGTCCATGCCGAGCTTTTCCGCCATCTCGTCCATGGCGATCTCAAGCGCCATCAATCCCGGAGCCTCGCCCGGGGCTCGCATCGCATTGCCCTCGGCGAGGTCGAGCACCGCCAGCCGCTGGCGGGTCATCCGATTGGCACCGGCGTAGAACGACCGCGTCGCGGCGGTCGACGGCTCGGTCCGGCCCCCGGCGAGGTTGCCGTTGAGGTTGTCGTGACCGATGGCGGTGATCCGACCGTCCATCGTCGCCCCGATCCAGATGCGCTGGACCGTCGCCGGGCGGTGGATGGTGGCGTTGAACATCATCGGGCGCTGCAGGGCCAACTTGACCGGCCGACGCGCCACGCGCGCGGCCACCGCGGCCAGGGCGAGGTCGGTCTGCACGGTCCCCTTACCGCCGAACCCGCCCCCGATGTACGGCGAGACCAGACGGATCTTATCCTTGGTGATGCCAAGGGTCTTGGCGAGGTCGCGAACGCCCCAGTTCATCTGCTGGATCGCGGTGTGGCAGGTCAGGCGGTCGCCGTCCCACGAGGCAATGGTTGCGTGCGGCTCCATCATCGCGTGCGCCTGGTCGGGCGTCGTATAGGTCTCGTCCACCTTGACCGGCGCCGCCGCGAACGCGGCCTCGAAGTCGCCGACGCTGGTCTCGGGCTTACCCCCGAACTGGCCGGCCTCGGCCACCGGCGCCGTCGCCACTAACGCCGACAGGTCGAACGACCCCTCCACTCTGGCATACTTCACCTTGACCAGGGCGGCAGCGGCGCGGGCCTGCTCGAACGTCTCCGCGACTACGACCGCGACGGCCTGGTGGTAGTGGTCGATCTCAGGTGCGGCGAGGAAACGCTGGACGTAGAACTCGCCCTTGCCGAGCGTTCCCGCGTTCTCGTGGGTGACGATGGCGACGACACCCGGGGCGGCGTTGGCTGCGATGAGATCGATCGCGACGACGCGCCCCTTGCCGATGCCGGCACCGACGATGAAGCCGTAGGCGAGGTTCGCCTGAGGATCATGCCAGTCGGAAGCGTATGGGGCGGTACCGGTCACCTTGAGCGGACCGTCGACCCGGTCGAGCGGCTGCCCGACGACCTTGAGCCGGTCGATGGGGTTGATGCCGGCTGGGGTGTCGAACTTCATGATCTCGCTCCTCGACCTTCGGTTTCGGCGACGCTCCTGTCGTCCGGAGCGCTCAAGCCGCGTCCGGCATGCGGTTCAGGAGCTTGTCGAGGGTGATGGGATAGTCGCGGACCCGCACGCCGGTGGCGTTGTAGACGGCGTTCGCCACCGCCGCGCCGACCCCGCAGATTCCGAGTTCGCCCACGCCCTTAGCCTTCATCGGCGAGGACATCGGATCGACCTCGTCGAGGAAGACCACCTCCTGGTGCGGGATGTCGGCATGGACCGGCACCTCGTATCCGGCGAGGTCGTGGTTGACGAAGTAGCCGCGCTTGGTGTCGACAGCGAGCTCCTCCATCAGCGCCGCGCCCACGCCCATGGTCATCCCGCCGATGACCTGGCTGCGGGCCGACTTCGGATTGAGGATGCGGCCGCTGGCGCAGACCGCCAGCATGCGGCGGACCCGGATCTCGGCCGTGGCTACGTCGACGCCGACCTCGACGAAGTGCGAGCCGAAGGTCGATTGCTGATAGGTCTTGTCGAGGTCGCCGAACTCGATGGCATCCTCGGCCACGATGTCCCCGCCGGTAGCCGCTTCAGCGAGCGGGACTGCGCGGTTGCCCGAGCGGACCTGCCCGTCCTCGAATACGGCATCGGCCGAGTTAAAGCCGAGCTTGCCGGCCACGGCCTCACGCAACTTCATGCAAGCGGCGTAGACGCCGGACGTCGAGGAGTTGGCGCCGAACTGTCCGCCCGACCCCGAGGAGACCGGGAAATCGGAGTCGCCGAGGCGCACGATGACCCTGTCGAGGGTGACGCCCATCATCTCGGCCGCCGTCTGGCCGATGATGGTGTAGCTGCCGTTGCCGATGTCGGTCATGTCCGTCTCGACGATGACCATGCCCTTACCGTCGAGGCGGACGCGGGCGGCCGACTTCAAAACCATGTTGTTGCGGAAGGCCGAGGCCATTCCCATCCCGACGAGCCAGCGCCCGTCGCGGACCTGCCCGGGCTTGCCCCGCTTGTCCCAGCCGAAGCGTTCCGCGCCCTGGCGAAGGCATTCGACGAGGCTGCGTTGGGAGAAGAGCCGCTCGGGCTTCTCCGGATCGACCTGGGTGTCGTTGATCTCGCGGAAGCGCACGGGGTCGAGCCCGAGCTTCTCCGCCATCTCGTCCATGGCGACCTCCAGCGCCATCAGGCCGGGAGCCTCGCCCGGCGCGCGCATGGCGTTGCCCTCGGGAAGGTCGAGCACGGCGAGGCGCAGGGCGGTCATGCGGTTGGGGGCGGCGTAGAGCAGACGGGTCTGCAGGACCGCCGCCTCAGGCCCGCCCTCGGGCAGGTCGCCCGACCAGCTCTCGTGGCTAATGGCGGTAATCTTTCCGTCCGGGGTCGCGCCGATGCGGATGCGCTGGATCGTGGCAGGCCGGTGCGTGGTGTTGTTGAACATCTGCGGACGCGTCAGCGCGACCTTCACCGCCCGACCGGCCGCACGGGCGCCCAGTGCCGCGAGCAGGGCTTCGGACCGCAGGAAGAGCTTGCCGCCGAAGCCGCCGCCGATGAACGGCGACACCAACCGGACCTTCTCCTGCGGGACGTCCAGGGTCAGTGCGAGGTCGCGCGTGCCCCAGGCGATCATCTGGTTCGAGGTCCAGACCGTGACCTTGTCCCCGTCCCAGGACGCGACCGAGGCATGGGGCTCCATCATCGCGTGGGCGTGGTCCGGCGTCTCGTAGCTCTCGTCGAGCTTGACCGGCGCCGAGGCGAACGCGCCGGCGAAGTCGCCGACGGATGAGGAGGACGGACTGCCCTGGACGTCGCCCGGGTCCTTCGCCGCGTCTTTCACCGAGGCTAGGTCGAAGGCACCCTTGGTGGCGATGTACTTGACCTTGACCAGCGCCGCGGCGGCGCGTGCCTGCTCGAAGGTCTCGGCGACCACCACGGCGACGGCTTGGTGGTAGTGCTCGATCTCGGGGCCGCCGAGAAGTTTTGCGGTGTTGAGCTTACCCTTTCCGAGCTTGCCAGCGTTCTCGGCGGTCACGATGGCGACGACGCCCGGGGCGGCCTTGGCGGCGCCCAGGTCCATCGCGGCAATCCGGCCCTTGGCGATGGTGGCGCCTACCACGACGCCGTAGGCGAGCTTGGCCTGCGGGTCATGCCAGTCGTTGGCGTAGGGGGCGGTGCCGGTGGTCTTGAACGGGCCGTCGATCCGGTCGGTGGCCTTCCCCACGACCTTGAGCTGGTCGATGGGGTTGGTGCCTGCGGGGGTGTCGAACTTCATGGATCAGGCCCTCGCCTTGGTCAGGACGGCACCGAGCGTGCGCTCGGCGAGCTTCAGCTTGTAGGCGTTGTCCTCGGTCGGCTTGGCCCCCGCGAAGACCTTGTCGGTCACCGCCTTGGCACCCCGCGGCAGGTCGGCCTCGGCGGCCTCGACGCGCCACGGGCGCGGCGCCACACCGCCGAACGCCACGTGCCCGGTCCCGTCCTTGCCGATCACGGCGGCGACGGAGACGAGGGCGTAGGCATAGGAGGCCCGGTCGCGGACCTTGCGATAGATGTGCGTCCCGGCGACGGGCTTCGGCAGCGTCACGGCGGTGATCAGCTCGCCGCCCTTCAGCGTCGTGTCGAGTTCCGGCTTGTCGGCGGGCAGGCGATGGAAGTCCGCGACGGGGATCTTGCGGGTGGCACCCTTTGCGTCGACGGTCTCGACGGTGGCGTCGAGCACGCGCATGGCCACCGCCATGTCGCCCGGGTAGGTCGCGATGCAGGCTTCGCTCGCACCGATCACGGCGAGCTGCCGGCTGACCCCGTCGATGGCCGAGCAACCGGACCCCGGCTGGCGTTTGTTGCAGGCCTGGGCCGTGTCGTAGAAGTACGGGCACCGGGTCCGCTGCAGCAGGTTGCCGGCGGTGGTCGCCTTGTTGCGGAGCTGTCCCGAAGCGCCCGCGAGCAGCGCCCGCGAGAGAACGCCGTAATCCTTCCGGACGCTGGCATCAGCGGCCAGATCCGTGTTCCGCACCAGCGCCCCGATCCGAAGCCCGCCCTCCGGCGTCGGCTCGACCTTGTCCAGGCCGAGGCCGTTGACGTCGACGAGGTGGGTCGGGGTCTCGATCTGCAGCTTCATCAGGTCGAGCAGGTTGGTGCCGCCGGCGATGAACTTGGCGTTCGGGGTGCGGGCGACGGCGGCGGCGGCCTCGGCGGGCGTGCCCGGGCGCTCGTACGTAAAGGACTTCATGCGGGCCTCCCGGCGACTTCGGTGATCGCCTCGACGATGTTGGAGTAGGCGCCGCAGCGACAGATGTTGCCGCTCATACGCTCGCGGATCTCGGCATCGGTGA
This sequence comes from Methylobacterium sp. 37f, assembly GCF_023093475.1. NCBI lineage: Bacteria > Pseudomonadati > Pseudomonadota > Alphaproteobacteria > Hyphomicrobiales > Methylobacteriaceae > Methylobacterium > Methylobacterium sp. 37f. Next base: position 13,247 of record NZ_JAGHKN010000043.1, on the reverse strand, counting down.
CCTCGTAGGTCCCGTTGAGGTCGGCGCTGACATGGCTCGGGATGCCGGACTTGATCTCGGCGATGACTGCCACGCTGGAGCAGATCTGGCCCGGGGTGCAGAAGCCGCACTGGTAACCGTCGTGCTTCACGAAGGCCGCCTGCATCGGATGGAGGTCGCCCGGCTTGCCGAGCCCCTCGATGGTCATGACGCTGGCGTCCTGGTGCATGACCGCCAGGGTCAGGCAGGAGTTGATGCGCCGACCGTCGACGATCATGGTGCAGGCGCCGCACTGACCGTGGTCGCAGCCTTTCTTGGCGCCGGTCAGGTGCAGGTGCTCGCGCACCGCGTCGAGCAGGCTGGTCCGGGTGTCGAGTTCGAGCTCGCGGCGCTCGCCGTTGACCGTGAACCCGACCTTGGCCAGGACCGGCTTGTCGGTTCCCGCGGGCACGGCGCCCGCCGCAGATGGGACGGCGGCCAGGGCCGCCGTGGCTGATGCAGCCACCATCAAATCTCTCCGGTTCAAGTCGTAATCTCCAGGTCGTCCCATCTTGGTCTCCGAGCCTGCTGCAGGGGGGCGATGGCGCGACGGCCGCCCGTCGAGGGTGGGATGCCCGTGGAAATACACACACCTTGGATAGGCTCCAAGGTACGGCGTCACGTCTCGTTGATTAGTGCCTCCCAGCCACATAGGGACATGAGCGATGCTTATGGATCGTCCGCGAACGGACCCGGACGATCTCGTCCACCCTTCGGAATGCAGCGAGAAACCGGTCAATGGCGCGCACGGACCTGACCGACCTGCTGTCCTTCGCGACGGTGTCGCAGGAGGGCAGCTTCACCCGGGCCGCGACGCGCCTGGGCGTCACGCAATCGGCCCTCAGCCACGCCCTGAAGGGCCTTGAGGCCCGGCTCGGCGTGCCCCTGCTGACCCGGTCCACCCGCGGCGCCGTGCCGACCGAGGCGGGGGAGCGCCTGCTACGGATCGTGGGACCCCAGTTCGAACAGATCGATGTCGAGCTTGCCGCGCTTACAGAGCTCCGCGACAAGCCCGCCGGCACTGTCCGCATCACGGCGCCCGAGGATGCCGCGGCGACGGTCCTGTGGCCGGTCCTGGCGCGCGTTCTCCCGGACTACCCCGACATCAACGTCGAGATCGTGACCGAGCAGGCCCTGACCAACATTGTCGCCGAACGCTTCGACGGCGGCGTGCGCATCGGCGAGCACGTCGAGAAGGACATGGTCGCGGTCCGCATCGGTCCCGACATGCGCATGGCCGTGGTCGGGACGCCGGCCTACCTCAGGAAACGGGCGAGACCCAAGCACCCCGAGGACCTCACCGCCCACCGGTGCATCAACCTGCGACGGCCGACCCGTGGCGGGTTCTATCCATGGGAATTCGAACGGAAGGGACAGGCCCTGAATGTGCGCGTCGAGGGCCAACTCGTGTTCACCAGCCTACCCCTGATCCGGGAGGCGGCCCTCGCCGGACTCGGGTTGGCCTACCTGCCGGAGGACCACGTGGCGCAGGACGTGGCCGAGGGCAGGTTGGTGCGGGTCCTGAAGGACTGGTGCGAGCCCTTCCCGGGCTACCACCTGTACTATCCGAGCCGGCGCCAGCCCGCCCCGGCCTTCACGGTCCTGTTGGAGGCGCTCCGCCATCGCGGATGAGGGCGAGCCCTCCGCCTCAACGCGGGAAGAGGCGGAGCAGCCGGCCGTCCGCTGCGTCCTTGATCACCCACAGCGCGCCGTCCGGCCCCTGGGCGACATGACGGATGCGCTGATGCTGATCCTGGAGAAGGCGCTCCTCGCCGACGACTTTGTCGCCCTCGATGACGAGCCGGGCGAGGTGCTGGCCGGTCATCGCCGCCACGAACAGGTTGTTCCTCCACTCCGGGATCAGGTCGCCCGCGTAGAAGGTCATCCCGCCCGGACCGACGGCCGCCTCCCAGACGTAGCGCGGCTGGACCGTGTCGGGCATCTGGGTGCGCCCGCCGTTGATCGGTGTGCGGTCGTAGTTCGTGCCGTAAGCGACCAGCGGCCAACCGAAGTTCGCGCCGCGACCGACGTGGTTCACCTCGTCGCCGCCGTCCGGCCCGTGCTCCGCGTCCCATAGTTCGCCGTCCACCGGGTTGATCGCCAAGCCCTGCGGGTTGCGATGGCCGTAGCTCCAGATCTCGGCCCGGGTATGGTTCTCCGCATCCTGATCGCGGTCAAACGGATTCCCGGGCGCCGGCTTGCCCTCGGTGTCGATGCGCAGAACCTTGCCGAGCCAGGAATACGTCGACTGCGCCTCCGCCCGGGTGGGGAGGAAGAACCGTTCGCCCAGGGATACGAACAGGAAGCCCGCGCGGTCGAAGACGAGCCGCGAGCCGTAATGGGCGTGCTGGGCCACGGCGGGATCGACCCGAAGTAGGACCGTCACGTCCTCCAGCCTGTACATCGGGGCCTGGTTGCCGCCCTTCGGCGGCTGGAGGCGGGCCTTCGCGACCACGACGCCGCTGTCGTGCTCGCCGCGGGGTTCGACGTAGGTGAAGTAGATCGTGCGGTTTCTGGCGAAGGCCGGGTCGGCGACGACGTCGAGCAGGCCCGCGTCGCCCCCGTAGACCACCGTCGGCACGCCGCTCACCCCCGCCACGGGCTTTCCGGTCGCCATGTCGACGATGCGCATCGCCCCCGGCTTCTCGGATACGAGGAGCTTGCCGTCCCCAAGGAAGGCGAGGCCCCAGGGATGGTCGAGGTTCTCGGTTTTGACCTCGACCGAGATCGGCGTCCGGGTGAAGACCGCGGGAGCCCGGACCTGCCCGTCGAAGGCCGGCTTCTGGTCGGGGGCCGTCGGGGCATTGGTGGCAAGCGGCCGCCCCGGGGTCACCGGCCCGTCGGGCGCGCGCCCGCCCCTGTTCGGGAGGCCGACGCTATTGGACTGCTGGGCCGTGGCCGGTGCGGCGCACAGCAGGGACGTGGCGATGAGAATGCACGTACGGGTGTTGATCAACGAGGGCTCCGAGGTCGAATGGACGGATCGGTCGACCGCGCGCTGCGGCTTCCGTCTTGGTGCGGGAAAGGACAAGGCATCAAAGGATCGTAGGGTGCCGGACACGTGATTTCAGACCTGCCGGGGACCCACGGTGCATGGTCCGTGGGCTCCCCATCGGGGTCGACCGCGTCAGGCGACGGTCTGGCCGCCGTCGACCACCATGGCGTGGCCAATCACGAAGGCCGCCATGTCCGAGCACAGGTAGAGGACCGCCGCCGCGATCTCCTCGGACTTGCCCATCCGTCCGACCGGCTCCTGCGCGATCACCCGCGCCATGCCCTCCGGGGTCCCACCGGTGAACCGCTGCATCATCGGGGTATCGATGATGCCGGGGCAGACCGCGTTGATGCGAATGCCATCCTTCGCATAGTCCAGGGCGGCGCTCTTGGTCATGCCGATCACGCCGTGCTTGGTTGCGGCGTAGGCGGCCTGGCCAGCGATGCCCTTCACCCCCGCACCGGAGGAGGTGTTGACGATGGCGCCGCCACCGTTCCTCAGCAGCAGCGGGACCTGGTGCTTTAGGCAGAGGAACATCCCGCGCAGGTTGATCGCGACGAGGCGGTCGAAGTCCTCGTCCTCGATCTCGGACACCGAGGCCACCGGCTGCTCGATGCCGGCGTTGTTGAAGGCGAAGTCGAGCTTCCCGAAGGTCTCAATCGTCCGGTCGAGCGCGGCCTTCACGTCCTCGGACTTGCTCACGTCGCAACGCACCGCGAGCACGCGGCCACCGGCCTCCTCGATCAGGCGGGCGGTCTGCAGGTTGCCCTCCTCGGACACGTCGGCGACCGTGACGGCCGAGCCGGCCTTGGCGAACGCCAGGGCGGTGGCGCGCCCGATGCCGCTCGTCGCACCTGTTACGAAGGCGACCTTGCCGTTGAAGTCATGGGTCTGGGTCATCGGTATATCCGGAATCTGTGGGATCACCGCGCGGCCTCGGAAGGCCTCACGGACGGGTTCAGCGCGGCAGCGCGTAGGCGACGAGCTTGGTGCCGAGGCTGATGGTGAGCGGGGGCTTCCCGCCTGCCGCGACCACCACGAATTGGCGCCCGCTCACCGGGCTGCGGTAGGTCATCGGCGTGGCGTTACCGCCACCCGGAAGCCGGGCCTGCCAAAGCTCCCGCCCGGTCGCGGCATCGAGTGCACGGAAGGTGCGGTCCATGCTGGCGCCGACGAAGACGAGGCCGCCGTGCGTTGTGACGGCGCCGCCCGAAACCGGGGTCCCCACGGTCAGGGGCAGCATCGACGGGATGTTGAATGGCCCGGTGTCACGGGCGGTCCCGAGGGGCTTGGACCAAAGCAAGCGTCCGCTCGACAGGTCGACGGCGGCGATGAGCCCCCAGGGCGGTGCGGTGCAGGGCACGCCGAGCGGCGACATGAACAGCCCGCCATAGGCGCCGTATGGCGTGTTCAGCATCGGTCGGTCGGCATCGCCACCGGGGCTTTGCCCGTCCGACAGCTTCAGCTTGCGCTGGTTGGCTACCTCGCGGGTCACGAGCTCGACCCGGTCGGGGAACCGCATCCAGTTCGCGATCATGATGCCGCGGTCGACGTCGATGGAGGCGCTGCCCCAGTTGACGCCGCCGACCGAGCCCGGATCGATCAGGACGGGCTTGCCTAGCGTGATCGGCGTCAGGTGCCCCTCGTAGCGCGATTGCCGGAACAGGATGCGGCACAGCATCTGGTCGACGGGGGTCGCGCCCCACATGTCGGACTCCCGCAGGGTCGCCCCCCGGAATGCCGGCAGGTCGAGGGAGGCGGGCTGGGTCGGCGACAGGCGCTCGCCCGGGCCGAGATCCCCCTGCGGTGCCGCCACCTCGGTGACCGGCTTGATCGGCTGCCCGGTCTCGCGGTCGAGCACGAAGATCTCGCCGCGCTTGGTCGGCTGGATGAGGGCGGGCCGCATTCCGGTCGCCGTGGGCATGTCGACCAGGGTCGGCTGCGAGGGGGTGTCGTAGTCCCAGATGTCGTGATGGGTCGCCTGGAAGCGCCAGCGCAGGCGGCCGGTCTCTGCGTCGAGGGCGATGACGGCACTGGAGACCTCCTCGTCGAACGGCCGTCGCAGGCCGCCGAAATTGTCCGGCGTGGCGTTGCCCATCGGCAGGTAGACGAGGCCGAGCGCGTCGTCGGCGCTGATCGGCGCCCAGCTGTTGGGTGAGGACGGCGTGTAGGTCTCGCCCGGCGGCGGCGCTCCGATCCGGTCGGGATGGCCGGGATCGAAGGCCCAGGACAGTTCGCCGGTGCGGGCGTCGAAGGCGCGGATCACGCCGGACGGGCCGCCCCAGAACTGGCCGTCAGGGATGCCGCCGCCGACCACCGCCTTGCCGCGGATGATCTGCGGGGCCGAGCTCACGTAATACTGACCTGCGGGGTAGGTGCTGATCCCTTCGCGCAGGTCGACGCGTCCGTCTTTGCCGAAGTCGGTGCAGGGCTTGCCGGTGGCGGCGTCGAGGGCGATTAGCTCGGGGGTCTGGCTCGCCGCGATGATGCGGGTGGCGCACAGGCCGGTCGCGTTTGGCACGCGGTAATGGGCGACGCCGCGGCACGGCTTGCCGGAGGGCGGGGTGCCGTTCGACATGTCGTGGCGCCAGCGCTCCCGCCCGGTCTCGGCGTCGAGAGCCATGACGCGGTTGTGGCCGTCGCACAGGTAGAGGGCATCGCCGACCATGATCGGCGTCGACTCTAGGGCGGTCGCCGGTCCGGGCGTGTCGGGACCGGTCTCGGCCTCCCACGCGACCTCCAGCTTCCCGACGTTCTGCGGCGTGAGGTCCGTAAGAGGGCTGAAGCGCGTGCCGCCCTGGTCGTTGCCGAAGCTCGGCCAGTCCTCGCCCGTGATGCGGGCCAGCGGTTGCGGCAGGGTACCGGGCGCGCGCTCGGCGACGCCGCGGCGCAGGATGGGCTCGGCCGGTGCCGTCGGGTGCAGGGCACCGCCCGCGACCACGGCGAGGATCAGGGCCCCGGCGAAGGCCGGCCATCCCCATGCCCCGGTGAGCCTGCGGGGGCCGGCGATCCGGACGGGTGGCAACAGGAGCGCCAGTCCGAGGACGAAAGGCGCGAGCAGCCGTGGCAGGAGCTGCCAGGGGTCGAAGCCCACCTCCCAGACGGCCCAGGCGGTTGTCCACACCAACATCGCGGCGAAGAGCGGGACACCCCTCGGGTCGCGACGCCAGACCAGGACGCCGCTCGCCAGGACGGCGATCCCGGTCAGCAGGTAGTACGGCGAGCCGCCGTACCAGGCCAGGGCCGCGCCCCCGGCGCCGAGGGTGAGGCCGACGAGGACGAGAAGACCGGCGACCGCCCGCCTCGTCCAGACCGTCACGGGGCCGTCCCAGGTTGCCGCGGCTCCGGACAGGGGCGCCGGTTCATTGGTTTTCATGGTGGTGGTTTCCGTTGGACCGGTGGCGGGCGTCATCGATGCGAGAAGAGCGGCAGCGCCTTCGCGAAGGCCTGGGCGTGGAAGATCGTGGAGCCCTGGCCGCCGGTACCGTCATTCGTGACGATGAGGAGCTCGTCGGTGCCGGGCCGCAGCGCCATGCTGGTGGAGCGCAGGTTGTGGCCGTCGTCGCGCCCCGGCAGCAGCACCTGCCCGATGGGGATGCCGTTGCGGTTGAACGCCAGGATGCGGCCCTGCCCGTACAGGGCGACGTAGAGGTTGCCGTCGGAGTCCGCGCGCATCGAGTCGGGCGCCGGACCGGTGAAATGGTAGGCCACGGTCGTTCCGAGCGGCGTGGGCGTGGTCGCGTCCGCGAGGTCGACCCGGTGCAGCAGGTTGCGACCGAACTCGGTGACCCACAGGGTCTTGCCGTCCGGGCTCAACGCCACGCCGTTGGCCAGCGCGAGGTTCGGCAGGATCGGGGTGACGGTCTTGAGGTCCGGCGCCACGTAGTAGACGCCCACAGTGGGATCGGTGGAGGTGCCCCGGAAATCGGTGAAGTAGAAACCGCCCTCGGCATCGAAGACGAGGTCGTTGACGACATATCCCGCCTCCGACGGGATGACGGTCCGCATATCCGAGCCGTCGGGTCGGACCGAGACGATGGAGCCGCGCCTGAAGCCGCCGGTTCCGGCGGCGAAGATGCGGCCATCCTTGTGGATCGCGAGGCCGCCGAGGTTGAGGTCGTTGGCCGGCACGACCGTGGTCAGGCGCTTGTCCGCCGTGAGCCGAAGCACACGGCCGGTACCGGCATCGGTGAACAGCAGGTTGCCCGCCCGGTCGAAGGAAGGGCCTTCCAGGGGGACGCCCTCGACCGACACCTTGAACCAGGCTTGAGCGACGACGCTCTGCAAGTCGCGCTCGCCGGGCGGGATGGGCACCGGTCCGCGTGTCCGTGCGTCGTAGGCGAGCGCGCCCGGGGCCTCATCGGCCGAGGTCACGCCGGCTGTCCCCGAGAGGCAGGCCACGACGAGAAGCGTGTGAGCCAATGTATGCCGCCCCGGCGTCCCGATGGTCATGGGACGGCCTCGATGGTCACCTTGACCGGGCCGGATCGCTTGAACGCGTCGGGGATGTGGCTCAGGCGACCGAGGCGGACGAGCCCGTCCGAGTATTTGAAGTCCTTGTAGTAGATGGCGAGATTACCCCAGGGGGCATAGTAGGCGATGTCGCCCGGCTCCGGGTCGGCGCCCGCCGGCTCCCCCTGGACTGACAGGCGCTTGGGCAGGTCGCCAATCTTCTCGGAGCCGTTGAAATCCTTCAGGGTCAGCGTGAGGGGCAGGAGCGCGCGAAAGGCGCGGGCGCTCTCGCCATCGCCGAGGGTCGCGGTGACGCTATCACCATTCGAGGAGTTCAGTCGTATCCGCACCATGCTCATGGCGGGTGCCTTCTCGGGCTTGGTGCCGGGAATTCGGCGCTCCTGGCTAGGTTCGGCGTGAAGCGCCTGCAGGCCGGAAAGAAGGGTCAGACCGACCGCGAGGATCGCCGATGAGGACAGATTGCGTCGCATGGTCGGCGCCTCAAGTCGCGGTGTAGCCGCCGTCGACGGGCAGGGCGACGCCGAGGACGAAGCTCGCCGCGTCGCTGCAGAGGAAGAGCACGGCAGCGGCGACCTCCTCTGGCCGGCCGAGGCGCTTGTTGGGCTGCTTGCCCATGATGACGTCCATCGCCTCTGGCTGCTCCTTGAGCATCTTGGCGACCATCGGGGTGTCGATGGTTCCGGGGCAGACGGCGTTCAGCCGGATGCCGCGCGGAGCGTTCTCCAGGGCCGCGCTCTGTGTCATCCCGATCACGCCGTACTTGGTGCCGTGATAGGCAGCGAGGCCGGGATTGCCGATGAGCCCTCCGATGGACGAGCAGTTGACGATGGCGCCGCTGCCCTGGGCCTGCATCTGGCGCAGTTCGGCCTGCATGCAGTTCCAGACGCCGCGCAGGTTCACCGCCATGACCCGCTCGTAGTCCGCGTCCGGCACGTCCACGACGTCGTTGGCCGGGATCTGGATGCCGGCATTGTTGAAGGCGGCGTCGAGGCGGCCGTAGGTGTCGACCGTGCGCCGGACCATCGCGGCCACCTCGTCAGCCTTGCTGACGTCACAGCGAACGCCGAGCACCTGATGGCCCTCCGCCTCCAGCCGATCCGTGACGGACCGCAAAGCCTCCTCGTTCTGGTCGGACAGCACGACGGCGGCGCCGGCCTCGGCGAACATCCGGGCGGTCGCCAGACCCACGCCCATGGCGGCGCCGGTGACGAGGGCGACCTTGTTCTCAAAGGTGATCTGCATGGGAGGTTCCTTGGTATCGGTTTCGGCGGGGTTCAGGCGTTCGGCCGCTGGCGCCAGGCGAGGGCCGCGACCAGGGCCGAGGCGCAGAGCGCGGCGGCGCTGACCGCGAAGGTGGCGCAGTATCCACTTGCGTCGTAGGCGAGGCCGCCAAGGGTGGCCCCGAGGGCGATGGCGAGTTGCACCACGGCGACGAGCAACCCGCCTCCGGCCTCGGCCTCGTTGGGCAGCGCCCGGCTCAGCCAGGTCCACCACGCTACGGGTGCCGCCGTGGCGACCAGGCCCCATCCGGCGAGCAGCGTCGCCGAAGCAACCGATGACCCGCCGACTACCGTCAGGGCGACGGCGATGGTCGCCATCACGAGAGGCATGGCGATCAGGAGGCTGAAGAGGCGTGTCTTGAGCAGGAACCCGATCAGGTAGCTTCCGACGAGACCCGCCGCGCCGGTGCCGAACAGGATGAGCGACAGCGTGGCCACATCAACGCGCGGCACCGTCTCCAGGAACGGGCGCAGGTAGGTGTAGAGGGCAAACTGCCCGAGGAAGAACAGCGAGACCGAGAGCATACCCAGAGGCACCTGGCGCTTGCGCAGGACCCGGAAGACGGTGCCGCCGTTGGCCGTCCGGGCGGAGGGCATCGCAGGCAGGCTCATGAAGAGCCAAGCCAGTGTCACGGCCCCCAGCGGGACGACGCAGAAGAAGGCGCCGCGCCAGCCGATATACGCCCCGAGGAAGCTGCCCAGCGGCGCCGCGACCGTAGTCGCCATGGCGTTGCCGCCGTTTAGCAGGCCCAGCGCACGGGGAAGCTCGGACTCCGGCACGAGACGCATGACCGTCGCGGTCGACATCGACCAGAAGCCGCCGATGACGACGCCCACCAGGGCACGCCCGGCCATGAAGACCGCGGTGTTCGGCGCGAAGGCCACCATCAGGCCCGAGGCGATCATCAGGACGGTGAGCACGAGCAGGACGGTGCGGCGGTCGATCCCGCGCGTGGCCGTCGAGATGACGAGGCTGGTGAGGACCGCGAACAGGCCAGAGACCGCGATGGCCTGGCCGGCATGCCCCTCGGACATGTGCAGGTCGGCCGCGAGCGGCGTCAGCAGGCTGACGGGCATGAACTCGGAGGCGATGAGCGTCGCGACGCAAAGGGTCATGGCGAACACCGCGCCCCATCCGCGGGCCGCCGTCTCGCGACCGAAGGCGGCATCGTCCGCGCAGGCTTGGTTCGGGTTCATGGGCAGGCCGCCCCTTCCTGGATGTTCGAGGTCGAGGGCGGGCTTCAGGCGCCGTACTGCTGGTCGGAGACCTTCTCCATCCAGTCGACGGGGCTGCCGTTCAGCGCCTCCTGGATGGCCATGTGGCTCATGGCGGTGGTCGGCGCCGCGCCATGCCAATGCCTCTCGCCGGGCGGGAACCAGACCACGTCGCCGGGACGGATCTCCTCGATGGGACCGCCCTCGCGCTGGGCCCGGCCGCAACCCGCCGTGACAACCAGGGTCTGGCCGAGCGGATGGGTGTGCCAGGCCGTGCGGGCGCCGGGCTCGAACGTAACAAGGGCTCCGCTGGTGCGGGCCGGCTCTGTCGCGCTGAAGAGCGGGTCGACGCGGACGGTACCGGTGAACCACTCGTCCGGACCTTTTCCGGAGGGCTGCGAGCCCGCGCGTTTGATGTCCATGGCCATGCTCCGTCGTGATCGATGGGTCCGGGCGCGAAAGCGCCCAGCGATGCTGGACCGGAAACTAGCGTTTGGTTGCGGACCCGATTAGGTGCTCAAATGAACATGAGGTCATGAGCAGGGCTTATGGATGTTACGTGAGAGCCTGAACGACCTGAGCGCCTTCGTCGCCGTGGCGCGGGCGGGCAGCTTCACGAAGGCGGCCGCGCAGCTCGGGGTATCCCAGCCGGCGCTGAGCCAGACCGTCCGGGCCCTGGAGACCCGCTTAGGGATACGACTCCTCGCGCGCACGACCCGAAGCGTGTCGGCGACCGAGGCCGGCGAGCGGCTCCTCAAGGCCGTGGGGCCTCGCTTCGACGATATCGAGGCCGGCCTCGTCGACCTGGCCGAGATCCGTGGCAGGCCGGCCGGGACCATTCGGATCACCGCGGACGAGCACGCGGCGCGAACCGTTCTCTGGCCCGCCCTTCGACGCGTCCTGCCCGGGAACCCGGACATCAAGGTCGAGACGATTGTCGATTACGGCCTGACAGACATCGTCGCCGAAGGCATCGACGCCGGCATTCGGCTGGGGGGGACGGTGGCCAAAGACATGGCCGCGGTGCGGATCGCGCCCGACATGCGCATGGCCGCCGTGGCAGCGCCCTCCTACCTCGCGGGCTGTCCGGGTCCCGAGCGGCCGGAGGACCTCACGGACCATTCCTGCATCAACCTGCGCCTGCCCACCCTCGGGGGGCTCTATGCCTGGGAGTTCGAGAAGGGCGGGCGGGACGTCCGCGTCTGGGTCGAGGGGCAACTCGTCTTCAACACGGTCGCCCTGATCCTGGAGGCGGCGCTCGACGGGTTCGGAATCGCCTACCTGCCGCAGGACCAGGTACAGGCCGGCCTGGACGACGGTCGGCTCACTCGGGTGCTGGATGAGTGGTGCCCGCCATTCTCAGGCTATCATCTGTACTATCCGACCCTGTGCCGGCCTTCGCCGGCGTTCGTCGTGCTGGTCGAGGCGCTGCGCTACCGGGGATGAGATCGCCGTAGGGCCGCTCAGGTCCCCGTGGCGGCGAGTGGGCCTCGTCGCCCGTGGCCGTACCTACCCCGGAACGCCGCCATCGCCTCGTCGGCAGCCCTTTGCCCGCTATCGTGGGCCCCGTGGGCGGTCGTGAAGTCGAAGGGGTGGGTCGCCTCGCCCGCAAAGAAAAGCCGGTCCTGGAAGGGGCGGGCCAGCTGTGCCCGCGCACCGGATCGGCCCGGCAGGGCACAGCTATACGCTCCGCCTATGGAGGCCATCCGGCTCCACGACGTCGCCGCGAGCGGCCGGATCGCCGAGGCTACATCGCTGCCGAACAGGGCGGCCAATTCGGCGTACACGTGGGCGAAGCCGGCGGCCGGGCCCTCCTCCTCGACGATGCGGGCTCCGTCGCCCCCGAGGAACGCCTCGATCACCGGCCACCCGTTCGGGCGGATGGAATAGGCGGCCGATCTCGGATCGCGCAGGTTGCCGTAGGCATGCGTATCCGGCTCGAACGCGGCGTCGCGACCGATCTCCAGGAAGAGCTTTTCGTTGCGGCCGAGCGGCAGGGCGGCGGCGGCCTCGCGCCAGGGGTCGACCCCAGAGGGAAGGCGGATCGCGTCGCCTGCCAAAACCGCGGTCGAGACGGTGAGGATGGCGGCCCCGGCGCGGACGGTGCCCGCGCGGGTGGTGACTGAGACGCCGTCCGCCGTCAGGTCGATCCGCTCGGCGGGGGTGGCGAGGCTCAGCGTCGTCGAGGTCGGTAGGCTGGCAGCGACCAACGTGCCATAGCCGAGCGGCAGGTGCCAGTTCCGGCCCGTCGAGGCATCGTCGTAGGCCAGGTAGTCGGCGGCGGAGATCGCCTCGGGGCCAACGCCGCACATGAAGCCGGCGATGGCTCGCACGTAGGCGTTCCAGGTGCCGCCGGGCTCAAGCGCATCGCAGGCTTGGTCACTGTCTGCCGCGACCAGGCGCAGCCGCTCCTCCCAATCGCCGTACGCCTTTTGCGCTGCCTCCTGGGCGCCCTCGTCCTGGGTGATGCCGGGGTGAGCCTTCGCCCAAGGCGGCTCTCCTCGGTCGACCGGGAAGCCCAACGTTTCGGCGATGCCGACCCAGGCATTGCGGTCGCCCGAATGGAGCCATTCGCACCCGAGGTCGAGCGGGTACCCGTCGATTTCCTGCGTGTGCGCGCGTCCGCCAAGGCGCGACGACGCCTCAAGCAGCAGAGCTGATGACCCGTGGGCCGCTAGCTGCCGGGCGGCACCGATGCCCGCGGCACCTCCCCCTACGATGATGACGTCGAACGCGCTGCCCATGGGATAAAGGTGAGGTCGGCCAACACAGCTTCCAAGGTTCGTAAGCGATATGTCCGGGCCTTTTCCCGACCCGGCGCGATACGGGCGGATTTCGAGATCTATCGCGCCTTCCCGGTGGACGTGGAACGCAACAGGGACGACCTCAAGCGGGGCGGAAAGCTGACGATGCTGGTACTTGCACTCCCCGGAGCGGCCAGCGCGTTCGCACCTTTCACTGAAGGAATGATGCGAGAGGTGGCGAAGGATGTGACCTTCCGGACCATCGAACGGGCCAACCATTGGGTGCCGGAGGAGAACGCCAAGGCGCTCGTCAGCGCCATCACGGATTTCCTGCAGGAAAGGTTATGTCCGCTTACGGGCGACGGAAGCGTCCGGCCGAACGACCATGTTGGGTCGAGGCTGTGTCAAAAGCCCGATCTGAAGTAGACTTGCGGCCTCATCTGCGGAGGTCGGCATGGGTCGGTTCGTCGAAGGGCAGGACCGTCGGCAATCCTGGTTGCTGCCCAGTTCGCTGGACGACTA
>NZ_JAGHKN010000042.1:0-44238 GCF_023093475.1 Methylobacterium sp. 37f | reverse complement strand
CCGCATCGAGCCGCACGGCCACGTGGCGGCCGTAGGTGGGCGAGGCGCGCCGCAGGTCGACGGCCACGTCCAGGATGGCGCCGGCCAGCACGCGGATCAGCTTGGCCTGGGCCATCGGAGGGCGCTGGAAGTGCAGGCCGCGCACGGTGCCCTGCGGGGCGGAGAAGGATTGGTTGTCCTGGATGAAGACGTCGTCGATGCCGCTCGCGGCCAGGATGTCCGCCCGGTAGGTCTCCGAGAACCAGCCCCGCGCATCGCCGAAGCGCGTTGGCACCACGCGCCGCACCGCAGGAATGGTCGTCTCGATCACGCGCATACCCGGATCCTCAGCAGGAGCGTCGAACGGAGAAGAACCGCGACATCAGAATGGCACGCGTTCTAGGCGGGGTTCCATCGGTGGCCGTCAAGGCCCGAGGCGACTTTTTGTTCGAATGCAATCCAGGATTCAAGTCGGGATCGACCGCCCCCGAACCGCGCCGCAGAAGGTGGCCCTGTTTCCGACACAGGATGTCGCGAGACGGGAACCAAGGTTCGATCTCACGGACGTCCCCTCCCCCGGAGGATCGTCCGGATGGATAAGGAGCGACGATGGAGATTCAGGTCACCGCCGGTTCTTGCGGCACCGGTTCGGCTTCCTACGAACTCGGCCTCTTCCGGCTTCCGGATGGAAGCCTGCGCGGCGTCGAGGATCTCGAGGTGCTGATCCTGCCGATTCCGGAGCGTCCGGCGCCCCGGCGCAGCGGCATCGCCCGCGGCCTGCGCGAGGCCTTGGCGGCGACCGGTCCCTTGCCGAATCCCTTGGGTCTGGCCGCCTCCCTCGTGGGCGTCGGCCTGGACGTGCTCGGGGGCGAGGGCCCGAGCCTGTCCGTGGAACTCCGGTTCCGGGATGGCGCCACGGCACTGATCCGGGTGGCGGCCGACATGGCCGCGCAGATCGAGCGCGACCGCGCGGTGGTTCAACACGCCACCCTGCGCCTGTCCCCAGCGCATCTCCCGGTGCCGGACGCCGCGGCCGACGAGGCTCCCCCGGCGGATGGGATCGCGGTGCATTCGGGCGATGAGCGCGCGATCGAAGAGATCGCGCCGGACGACCGCACCCTCGCTTCGCTCTTCGCCTACGAGAAGCGCGGCGGCCGCGTGCGCCGGCTGTCGAAGGCGCTGGACAGCTGAAGCTACGCCGCCCGGTCAGCTCTCGATGACGCTCACATGGGCCGCGACCACCTTCCAGCCGCCGGGGAAGCGGATCCAGGTTTGGCTCTGGCGTCCGATGCGCCCGGGAGCGCTTGACCGGGTGAACAGCGTCATGGCGATCCCCGTATCGGCGCCGTAGGTGGTGATCACGGTGTCCCGGAGGTCGCGGGCGAGGCCCTCGGAAGAGCGCGCCCGGCGGAAGGCCCGGATCGCCTCCATGCCGTAGAGGTTCTCGGCCCCGCCATACCGGATGGTGCGGGGATCGTCGTGGAACAGCGCCTCCAGCGTCGGGACGTCGTTGCCCACCAGTGCCGCCTCGTAGGCCGCGAAGGCGGCTTCCACCTCGGCCTTCACGGCCGGATCGTCGATGATCATCGGGGTTCCGCTCACAGGTTCGCCACGGGGGCCCGGGCGACGCCCGCCCGCTCGAGGTGGTACGCGATCCGCAGGGCGACGTCCTCGCGCCAGGGGGCGGCGATGACCTGGACGCCGAGCGGCAGGCCCGCGTCGAGGCGCACCGGCACCGCCACCACCGGCAGGCCGATGAACGAGATCGGCTGGGTGAACACCCCGATATTGGCCCGCACCGGCAGGGTCACCCCGTCGAGCACGAAGGTGGTCTGGCCCGAGCGGGGGGCGCGGCACGGCGTGGCGGGTGCCAGGATGACGTCGACCTCGCGGAACAGGTCGAGCACCGCCGCCCGGTACCAGCGGCGGAAGCGCTGGGCACGTTCGACCATCGGGGCCGGGATCATCGCCCCGGCGATCAGGCGGTCGCGCACTGCCGGGTCGAAATCCTGGCCCCGCGTCCGCAGGCGGTCGAGATGGAGGGCGGCCCCCTCGGCGGCGGTGATGAGGTAGGCCGCCGCCCGGGCGCGGGCCGCTTGCGGAATCTCGATCTCGCGCGTCGCATCCAGCGCCCGGGCGACGGTCGCCACCGCCTCGAACGCCTCGGCATCGCCGCCGCGCGCGAAGTAGCCGCCCGCCACCGCGACGCGCAGGGTGCCGAGGCCGTCTGCGAGGCGGGAGGCGGTGAACTCGGCCGGCCGCGTGGTGGCGACCGGGTCGTCCGGGTCCGGCCCCTGCATCGCGTCGTAGCTGATGGCGAGATCCCTGACGCTGCGGGCCATAGGCCCGAGATGGTCGAGGCTGCCCACGAAGGGAAAGCTGCCGGCCCGGGTCAGGCGGCCGTAAGTGGGCTTGAGGCCGAAACAGCCGCAGAAGGCCGAGGGCACCCGGATCGATCCGTTGGTGTCCGAGCCGAGGGCGATCGGCACCAGCCCCGCCCCGATGGCGCCGCCGGACCCGCCGGACGAGCCCCCGGACATGTGGCCGAGGGCGTGCGGGTTGCGGGTCGACCCGTCATGCACGTTCTCGCCCGTGAAGTCGTAGGCGTATTCGCCCATGTTGAGGCCGCCGACCAGGATGGCGCCGGCCGCCTCCATGCGGCGGATCAGGGCGGCGTCGCGCGACGCGGGCGCCCGTGCGCGGTTGATCGTCGATCCCGCCCGTGTCGGCAGGCCGGCGATGTCGAACAGGTTCTTGACCGCGAAGGGCACGCCCGCGAGCGGCCCGAGGGGTTCACCGCGGGCACGGGCCGCGTCCAAGGCCTCGGCACGGGCCGCGGCGCGTTCGGGCAGCACATCCGTGAAGGCGTTGACCGCGCCGTCGATGCGCGCGATCCGCGCCAGGCAGGCCGCCACGATGGTGCGCGCGCTCAGCGTGCCGTCGCGAAATGCGCCCGCCAGCGCCTCGGCCGTCATGGTGCCCGGATCGCGGGCCTGCTCCACACCCTCCATGCGGCTCATGCCTCGTAGACCGGGGCGGCGTCCACCGCGTCGACCAGGGGGAATTCGGCCACATGGGCCGCGGCCGCGCGCAGGACCGCGAGGTTGCTGCCGATGGCGCCGATCCAGGTCGGATCGAGAGGAATGGCGAGCAGCCCGGCCGCCGCTTCGATGTAGGCATCGAGGCCGCCGGTCGGCGGTTCGTTGCGCTCCGACATGAGCTTTCTCCCAGTGATGTTTTTGCGTGCCGCCGGGACGCCGCGCGGACGGGGATCTATTCTGCCGCCGCGGCGGCGTGAGTCGCGGGCGGGGTCGACGGCGCGGCCGCCAGGGAGCGGGACGCGGCGTAGAGCAAGGCCGCCACCATCGCGTAAGCAAGCGCCAGGCCGGGCGTCACCGCCACGCCGACCGCCGGTCCGTGCATGAAGCCGAAGAAGGTGAGGACCGCCCCCGCCAGGGCGAAGGCCGCCGCCTTGGCGAAGGCGCGCTCGATGATGAACACCGTGATCGCCCCTAGGATGAGCCCGCCCAGAATCGCGCCTTCGCCGAGGATGCCGAGGCCGGCATAGAGCACGCCGGCCTGCCCGAGCTTGTCGAGGCCCACCGCGGCGGCACTGGTGCCGGCCGCACCCAGCGCCCCATCGATCAGCGTCTTGGCCCAGGCCGCCAGATGGGGCGCGAAGGCGAGTACGATGGCAGGCGCATGGGAATGCGGCGTCTCCTGGAAGGCCTGCGCGCCGATCAGCATGCCGATGTAGAGCAGGATCGGGGCGATCGCGACCACGGGCACGAGGCTGGACAGCAGCGAGACCAGGTTGAGCCAGCACAGCAGCAGGATCACCGCTCCGGTGGCGAAGGAATAGCCGATCCGCCCGCCCATCGCCTTCCAGCCCGGATGGCCGATATAGACCGCGTTGATGAAGGGGTTGCCCATCAGGCAGCCGATCAGGCTGACGACGCCGTCGGCCGTGAGCACGCGGGTGGTGGGATAGGGGTCGCCCGCCACCTCGGCGCTCTCGACGTTGTCCATGGCCTCCACGAGGTCGTAGATGCCGAACGGGATCGCGGTGACCAGGATGATCCCGATGAAGTCGAAGCCCGAGAACACGTGGCCGAGAGCCGGCAACGGCACCGAGAAGCCGATGCCGTGGAGCGCCGCCGCGAGGCCGGGGCCGCTCACCCCGCCGATGTCGAGGCCGAACAGCTTGGCGCCCCAGGCGATTCCCATCCCGAACAGGATGGCAACGAGGCCCGCCGGCAGGCGGCCGGGATAGCGCAGGCCCCCGAACCAGGCGAGCAGGATGATGGCGAAGGCCACCACGCCGATCACCGGCGTGGTGATGAGTTCGAGCGCCGGGCGCATGGCGATGAAGGTGACGGAGACGCCGGCGAGCGTGCCGAGCAGCGCCGCCCGCGGGGTGATCCGGCGGATTGCCGGGGCGGCAAAGCCGCCGATCATCAGGATAAAGCTCTGGATGAAGACCCAGGCGAGCCCCGCCTCCCAGGCTTTCACCGGATCGCCGGTGGCGAGCTTGATCGGCAGCATGATCACGAAGACCACGATGAACATGTGCGGCACGCTGATGCCGGAGGGCAGCGCGCAGACGTCGTTGCGCCCAGTCGCCGCGGCTAGCCGATAGGCGAGCCAGCCGTAATAGGCAGTCGAGAGGCAGAGCATCAGTCCGATGGCCGGCAGGATGCGCCCGAACGTGATGGCGTCGGGCATGCCCAGCACGAAGCGCAGCAGGCCGGTGAGCACCAGGAGGTTGACCAGGATGTTGGTGCCGAAGCCGAAGAAGGCGTTCCAATCCCCCGGCACCCACAGGCTCGGCCCGTGGCGTCGCCCGATACCGGATGTCGCTGGCCCCGTTCCGTCCGCGCCCGCCGCCATGATCGAGGTCCTTCCTGCTGGTATGCCGCGCCCGCGTGCCGGGACGATGATCCGGTCGCGTCGTGAGACCGGGGCTGCGCCCGCGCCTAGCGCGCGCCGGCGAGGGCTTCGACCACCGCATCCGAGGACGTGACCCAACCGAAGATGCCGCCCTGGGCGGCGATCATCGCGAGGCCGACTCGGTGGAATTCAGGGCAGTAGGAGGCGCAGCCATCGCCGATCGCGATGCAGCGATAGCCGCGGTCGTTGCCCTCGCGGATGGTGGTGTGCACGCAGACCTCGGTGGTGACCCCGCAGACCAGCAGGGTCGCGATCCGGCGGGCCGACAGGACGGCCCCGAGATCGGTGGCGTAGAAGGCGCCCTTCCCGGGCTTGTCGATGACCACCTCGCCCCGGATCGGCGCCAGTTCGGGCACGATGCCGTGACCCGGCTCGCCGCGGATCAGGATGCGGCCCATCGGACCCGGCGCGCCGATGCGCGCGGTGGGCGTCCCTCGTTCCAGCTTGGCCGGCGGCGCATCGGAGAGGTCGGGCTTATGGCCCTCGCGCGTATGCACGATGAGGAGGCCGGCGTTTCGTGCGGCGGCCAGCACCGACCGGATCGGCGGCACCGCCGTCTGCAGCAGGCTCACGTCGTTGCCGAGGGTCTCGCCGAAGCCGCCGGGCTCCAGGAAGTCCCGCTGCATGTCGATGATCACCAGCGCGGTGGTCGCCGGATCGAAGGAGGCAGGGGCAGGTTCGGCCGCGATGACGGGACGCATGATCGGGGCACCGGGCCGGAGGAGTCTCGACCCGGGCGGGGCGGCGTCGTGTCCGGCCCCGATCTCGAATCTCCGGTGATCATGGATCCAAGCTCTGCCGGAGACACGCCCAAATGATGCGCGGCGCTGCATCCTTGCCGTGCAGGTTGCGCCGCGCTTGTCCGCCCCTCGGCGCGCCCAGCGTGACGGTACCTGTCCGCCGGGACACGCGGGGGGGGGGGCAGTCCACGCGACCCGGTGCCTTCGCCAGCCGGCCGGGACGCCGCGGAACGGACGGTCCGGGGCGCGTGCCACAAGGCCATGGACGCTCGAGCCGTGGACGCTCCAATGCCTAACGATAATGCAACCCTGGCTAGAAATTAGACCATCTGGTCCGACTATCATTTGGCGCGTGGCGTTTCCAGGGCGCGAGCGGCCCGGTGTGCGGGACGGCGCAGGTCCGTTTCCGTAGGGGAGCGCGCCAGGATTGTTGCATTTTTGTATCACCCCGCCTGGTTGCGTGGACGGGCCGGCCGGATGGCACATCGGTTGCGGTCATTTGCCCCAACGGATGCTTAAATCCGAGGGGGACGTTATCGATGATCACGACATTCACACGACCGCTGCTGGCTGCCACGCTGAGCCTCGCCGCCCTGGTGCCGGCCCTGGCCGCAGACCTCACCAAGGAGAAGGCGCCGATCGCACCCGTGGTGGTGCCGTCCGGGTTCTTCCTGTTCTCCGATACGCAGATCAGCTACCGCTACCAGTTCCCGGCTGCCAGTCCCGGCGCCCAGGTCCAGCGGTCCGACGGCAGCTTCCGCAACCAGGACGCGCCCAAGCACATCCTCAACCTCTCGCATGCGGATGCCTGGGCCTACGGCACCAACTTCTTCACCCTCGACATCCTGAAGTCGGGGTCGCAGTTCCCGGCGGGCACCACCGATGGTTTCGGCGTGCCGACCTACTTCGAATACGGGAACACCGAGGCCTACGGCCTCTATCGCGGAACCTTGAGCCTGAACGCCCTGACGGGGACGAAGGCCTTCGTGGTGCCCGGCATCATCAAGGATGTGTCGCTCGCCTTCGGCTTCGATGCCAATGCGCAGAACGACGCCTTCGGCTCCAAGAAGCGCGACGTGGTCGGCGGCCTGAACTTTGCCTTCGACGTCCCGGCCGGCTTCCTCAGCGCCTCGGTCCATGCCTACAAGGAGTGGAATCGCAACGGCTTCAACGTCGCCCCGAACCGGGATACCAGCTTCAACACGGTCCCGGAATTCGAAATCGTCTACAGCTTCCCGCTGGCCTTCACGGGCCTGCCGCTCAGCATCGCGGGCTTCAACAACATCGTCCTGCCCAAGGGGCGTGGCGTGAGCGATCCGTCCGCCTTCGCCTCCAACCCGAAGACGGGCCTCGAATTCCTGTCGCGGACCAACCTGGTCCTCGACGTCGGCAAGCTGATTTACAACCAGCCGAACCGGGTCGACGTCTTCATCGGCTTCCAATACTGGCTCAACAAATTCGGCAACGTCGAGCGCGCCAACTTCAAGGGGACCGAAGAGAAGAGCTTCCTGGCCGGCGTCTCCTTCCACGTGTTCTAAGGGTAGGCTCCAACGGCAGGCGCCTTCTCACAGGACAGGCACCTTGATCGATGGTCTGCAGGCGAGGTCTGCAGACCATGACCTGAACGACGAGGCCGGACCGCCGTCCGGCCTCCCGATTTCCGGGCGGGCTAGGGTGAGGGCCGGTCCGCACCGAGGGAACACCGGATCAGCATGGTCGAAACCCCCGCGACGCGACGAGTCTGGATCCGCAACCCGCTGGCGATCCTGGCGCTGGATTCCGGCGGCGGCCTCGTCGTCGCAGGTACCCGCATCGTCGAGCGCGTGCCCGCGGGCGGCACGCCCGCCGCGCCCGTCCACGAGACCTTCGACGCCAGCCGCCACGTGGTCGTGCCCGGCCTCATCAACACCCACCACCACTTCTTCCAGACGCTCACCCGCGCCCACCCGGTGGCGATCAACAAGCCGCTCTTCCCGTGGCTGAAAGCGCTCTACACGGTCTGGGACAGGATCACCCCCGAGGCGTTCCGGCTGGCCACCCGGCTCGCTTACACCGAGCTGCTGCTCTCCGGCTGCACCACGGCCGGCGACCACCATTACCTGTTCCCCAAGGGCCTCGAATCCTCCGTCGACATCCAGGTCGAGGAGGCCGGCCCCCTCGGTATCCGGGCCTTCGTCACCCGCGGTTCGATGAGCTTGTCGGTGCGCGACGGCGGCCTGCCGCCCGAATGCCTGACGCAGGACGACGACACCATTCTGGCCGACAGCGAGCGGGTGCTGCGTCTGTTCCACGACCCCAAACCGGGCGCGATGGTGCAGATCGGGCTGGCCCCGTGCTCGCCCTTCAACGTCACCAAGCGGCTGATGCGCGAGAGCGCGGCCCTGGCGGACGCCCACGATTGCCGCCTGCACACCCATCTCGGCGAGACGCTGGACGAGGACCGCTACTGCGTCGCGATGTTCGGCCAGCGCCCGGTGGACTACCTCGAGGAGGTGGGCTGGATGGGGCCGCGCACTTGGCTCGCCCACGGCATCCACTTCAACGACGCGGAGGTGAAGCGCCTCGGTGCGGCCGGCGTCGGCGTGTGCCACTGCCCGACCTCGAACATGACCCTGGCCTCGGGCCAGTGCCGGACCTGCGAATTGGAGGCGGCCGGCTCGCCCGTCGGCCTCGGGGTCGACGGCTCGGCCTCCAACGACAGTTCGAACCTGATGGAGGGCGTGCGCCACGCCCTGATGATCAACCGCCTGACCTACGGCGCCGAGGCCGTCACCCATCTCGACGCCCTGCGCTGGGCGACCGAGGGCTCCGCCGCCTGCCTCGGGCGCAGCGACATCGGCCGGATCGCGGAGGGCTGCGAGGCGGATCTGGCCCTGTTCACCCTCGACGAGCTGCGCTTTTCCGGCGCGCACGATCCCCTCGCGGCCCTGGTACTGTGCGGCGCCCACCGGGCCGACCGGGTGATGGTGGCAGGCTCCTGGCGGGTCATCGACGGCCAGCCCCTCGGGATCGAGACCGGCCAGTTGCGCGAGGCCCATACCCGCCTCGCCCACGCGCTGTTCGGAGCGCTCTAGCGTGGTCCCCGTCGTCCCCCCTGTCCGCACGGAGGGGCCGACACCCCTCTTCGGCGCCTATGGCATCGTCAAGCGCTTCGGCGCCTTCACGGCCAATGACGGCATCGATCTCGAGATCCGGGCCGGCGAGATCCACGCCCTGCTGGGCGAGAACGGCGCCGGCAAGTCGACCCTGATGAAGATCCTGTACGGGCTCCTGGAGCCCACCGAGGGGGTGGTGACCCATCGGGGCGACGTCGTGCGCCTCGCCCATCCGGAGGCCGCCCGCGCGCTGGGCATCGGCATGGTGTTCCAGCACTTTTCGCTCTGCGAGAACCTGACGGTCGCCGAGAACATCGCGCTGGTGATGCCCAAGGGTCTGAGCGGCCGGACCCTGAAGGCCCGGATCGCGGAGGTCGGGTCGACCTACGGCCTGCACCTCGACCCTGACCGGCCGGTCTGGTCGCTCTCGGCCGGCGAGCGCCAGCGCATCGAGATCATCCGCTGCCTGCTGCAGGACCCCAAGCTCGTGATCCTCGACGAGCCGACCTCGGTGCTGACCCCGGGCGAGGCCGAATTGCTGTTCACCGTGCTGGAGCGCCTGCGCGACGAGGGCCGGGCGCTGCTCTACATCTCGCACCGCCTCGACGAGGTGCGCCGGCTGTGCGCGCGTGCCACCATCCTGCGCGGCGGCCGGGTGGTGGGGGCCTGCGACCCCCGCGCCGAGACCGCCCGGTCCCTCGCCGCCATGATGGTGGGCGTCCAAGTGCGTGAGGTGAAGCCACCTTCCGGCGTGGCGACCGGGCCGGAGCGCCTAGTCCTGTCCGGGCTCACCCTCCCCGCCCCCGGCCTGCACGGCACCGCCCTCGACGGCATCTCCCTCAGCGTGCGCGGCGGCGAGATCGTCGGCCTCGCGGGGATCGCCGGCAACGGGCAGGCGGAGCTGTTCGATGCCCTCTCGGGCGAGACCCTGGCGCCGGAGGCCGGCATGGTGCGGTTCGACGGCGTCGCTTCGGGGCGCCTCGGCATCACCGCCCGGCGGCGGGGCGGCGGCGGTTTCGTGCCGGAGGAGCGCAACGGCCACGGCGCGGCCCCGACCCTGAGCCTGTCCGACAACGCGATCCTGTCGCGCCACGCCACCGCAGGCTTGAGCCGCTTCGGAGTCCTGCGCCGCGCCGCCGCCAAGGCCCTGGCCCGGGACGTGATCGCGGCCTTCGACGTGCGCAAGGCGGGACCCGATCCCGCCGCCGGAACGCTGTCGGGCGGCAACCTGCAGAAATACCTGATGGGGCGCGAGATCCTGGCCGAGCCCGGCATCCTCGTGGTCAACCAGCCGACCTGGGGCGTCGACGCCCTCGCGGCCGCCCATATCCGGCAGGCGCTCCTCGATCTCGCTTCCCGCGGCGCCGCCGTGCTGGTGATCAGCCAGGACCTCGACGAATTGTTCGAGATCGCCGGCCGCATCGCCGTGCTGCACGACGGCACCCTGTCGCCGCCGGTGCCGGCCGCCGAGACCACCCGCGAGGCCCTGGGGCTGCGCATGGGCGGGGCGAACCCCGCGGAAGCCGCCGAGGGTTCGGTGGCGGGCGCGCCGGATCACGCCCGGGAGCCGGCCCATGCGCATTGACCTGACCCCGCGCACCAACCGGTCGGCCCTGATGGACGCGCTCTCGCCCATCCTGGCCTTCCTGGCCGCGCTGGTGGTGGGCGGGCTCGTGGTGGCCGTCATGGGCCGCTCGCCGGCCGCCGCCTTCGTCACCTACTTCGTGGCGCCCCTGAGCGAGGTCTGGTCGCTGCAGGAGGTGGCCGTCAAGGCCGCGCCGCTCGCCCTCATCGCCACCGGCCTGGCCTTCTGCTACCGCGCCAACATCTGGAATATCGGGGCCGAGGGACAGTTCGTCGTCGGCGGCCTGTTCGGCGGCTGGATCGGCGTCGCCATCCACGGATCGCCCGGCGATCCCCTCTGGGTGCTGCCCCTGATGCTCCTCGTCGGCACGGGGGCCGGCATGCTCTACGGGCTGATCCCGGCCCTCCTCAAGGTGCGCCTCGGCGTCTCCGAGATCCTCACCAGCCTGATGCTGGTCTACGTGGCCGAACTGCTGCTCGACTACATGGCGCGCGGCCCGCTGCGCGATCCGGCCGGCTTCAACTTTCCCCAGAGCGTCACCTTCGATGACGCCGCCCGCCTGCCCTACCTGATGGAGGGCGGCACCCTCCATGCCGGCGTCGCCATCGCGCTGGCGGTGGTGGTCCTCGCCACCCTGGTTCTCGGCCGCACCCTGTTCGGCTTCACCGTGCGGGTGGTGGGGGCGAGCCCGCGCGCGGCGCGCTTCGCCGGCTTCAGCGACGGGCGCCTGACGCTCGCGGTCTTCGCCGTCTCCGGGGGGGCCGCGGGACTGGCCGGAATCTGCGAGGTGGCGGGCCGGATCGGCCAACTCCAGCCGTCGATTTCGCCGGGCTACGGCTTCACCGCCATCATCGTGGCGTTCCTCGGGCGGCTGTCCCCGATGGGAATCCTGGTGGCGGCCCTGGTCATCGCCCTCACCACCATCGGGGGCGAGGGCGCGCAGATCGACCTGAAGCTCCCCCTCGACCTGACGCGGGCCTTCCAGGGCCTGCTGCTCGCCCTGGTGCTCGGGGCCGACGCCCTGTCGCGCTACCGGGTCCGCCTCGTGCCGGGAGCGACCGCATGACCATCCACGGCGTCAGCCTCGATATCGTCCAGATGGTGCTCATCACCATCGTGGCCGCCGCCACCCCGCTGATGATCGCGGCGCTCGGCGAACTCGTCGCCGAGCGCGCGGGCGTGCTCAACCTCGGCGTCGAGGGCATGATGGTGCTGGGCGCCGCCGCCGGTTTCGCGGTGGCGGTGGAGACCGGCTCGACGCTGCTCGGCGCGCTGGCGGGGGCCGGGGCGGGCCTCGCCCTCTCGGCCCTGTTCGGACTTCTCACGGTGGTGCTGAGCGCCAATCAGGTCGCCTCCGGTCTCGCCATGACAATCCTGGGGCTCGGGCTCTCGGGCCTCGTCGGCGCCTCCTATGTCGGCCTCAAGCGCGATCCGGCCCCGCACCTGTCCGTGCCGGGTCTTACCGATCTGCCCGGCCTCGGCGGCCTGCTCTTCGGGCAGGACGGCTTCGTCTACTTCGCCTTCGCGCTGGCGGCCGGGGTGTGGTGGTTCCTGTGGCGCACCCGCGCCGGCCTGATCCTGCGGGCCATCGGCGACGACCACACCGCCACCCACGCGCTGGGCCTGCAGGTCCGCAAGGTGCGCGTCCTCGCGGTGCTGTTCGGCGGGGCCTGCGCGGGGCTGGCCGGGGCCTACCTGTCGCTATCCTACACCCCGTTCTGGGCGCCCGCGATGACGGCCGGGCGCGGCTGGATCGCCCTGGCCCTCGTGGTCTTCGCCTCCTGGAATCCGCTCCGGGCGGTGGCCGGCGCCCTGCTGTTCGGCGGCGCCACGGTGCTCCAGCTCAATGCCCAGGCGGCCGGCCTCGGCCTGCCGGGGCAGCTGCTCTCCGCCCTGCCCTACCTCGCCACCATCCTGGCCCTGGTCTTGCTCTCTCTCGGCAGGCGCCAGGGCGGCTCCCTCGCCCCGGCGGCCCTCGGCCGCGTCTTCACCCCGCACCGGTAGACGTGCATTCTGGAAGGATATCGGAACGATGCGGATCGTGCAGGGTGCCCTGGTGGCCGTTCTCACCCTCGGACTCGGGGCCGCGCAGGCCCCGGACGCGCACGCGCAGGAGAAGAAGCCCGGCGAGAAGCTGAAGGTCGGCTTCGTCTATGTCGGGCCGGTGGCCGATTACGGCTACTCGTACCAGCACGACCAGAGCCGCAAGGCCCTCGCCGCCGCGCTGGGCGACAAGGTCGAGACCAGCTTCCTCGAGAACGTGCCGGAGGCCGACAGCGAGCGGTCCATCGAGAGCTTCGCCCGCTCCGGCTACGGACTGGTCTTCACCACCTCGTTCGGCTTCATGGAGCCGACCCTGAAGGTCGCCAAGAAGTTCCCCAAGGTGAAGTTCGAGCACGCCACCGGTTACAAGCGCGCGCCCAACGTCTCGACCTACTCGGCCCGCTTCTACGAGGGCCGCTACGTCTGCGGGGTGATCGCCGGGCGCCTCTCGAAGACGGGCACGCTGGGCTACATCGCCTCGTTCCCGATCCCCGAGGTGGTGAGCGGCATCAACGCCTTCATGCTCGGCGCCCAGTCGGTGAACCCCGACATCAAGATCAAGATCGTCTGGGTCAACACCTGGTTCGACCCGGGCAAGGAGGCCGAGGCCGCCAAGGCGCTGCTGGCCCAGGGCGCCGACATCCTGTCGCAGCACACCGATTCCGCTGCGCCGTTGCAGGAGGCCGAGAAGCAGGGCAAGCTCGCCTTCGGACAATCGTCGGACCAGATGCGTTTCGCCCCGAAGGCCCAGCTCACCTCGATCGTCGACGACTGGGACGGCTACGTCATCGGCGAGGCCAAGGCCGTCCTGGACGGCACCTGGAAGAGCCACGACACCTGGGGCGGCATCAAGGACGGCATGGTCGTGCTGGCGCCCTTCGCCAACATGCCCGACGACGTGAAGGCCCAGGCCGAGGCCACCAAGACGGCGATCGCGAACGGCACGCTCCTGCCCTTCCACGGCCCCGTCTTCAAGCAGGACGGCACCGAGGCGGTGAAGGCCGGCGAGAACGCCCCCGACCCGATGATCCTCGGCATGAACTGGTACGTGAAGGGCATCGCCGACACGCTGCCGCGCTAGGGCCGTCGCGAACCGACCCGTGGGGGAGCGAGGAACCGGCGTTCGAACACGAGAGGCCGCATGAGACACGCGATCCGCTTCCTCCTCGGCCATAAGGCGCGCACGATCGAGGCCTGCGATCCGACCCTGACGGTGCTCGACTGGCTGCGCGGCCCCGAGCGGCTGGTCGGCACCAAGGAGGGCTGCAACGAGGGCGATTGCGGGGCCTGCACGGTGGTGGTGGTGCGCCCCGAGGGGCCGCCCGGCGCCGAGCGCCTGCGCTACCGCACGGTCGATGCCTGCATCACCTTCCTGGGCATGCTCGACGGCTGCCAGCTCCTCACCGTGGAGCACCTGCGTGGGAGCGACGGCACGCTCCACCCGGTCCAGCGCCTGATGGTGGAGGAGCACGGCTCGCAATGCGGCTTCTGCACGCCGGGCTTCGTGATGTCGCTGTTCGCCATGACCAAGGATTGGCCCGCCGCGGCCGGGGAAGTCTGGACCTCCGCGAGCCCCATCGACGATGCCCTCGCGGGCAATCTCTGCCGCTGTACCGGCTATGCCCCGATCGTGCGCGCGGCCGAGCGGGCGCTGGCCCTGCCGGAAGCGGATGCCTTCGACGCCGCCCACGACGCCACCCTCGCCCGGCTGCTGGCCTTGCGCGACGACGAGACCGTTGCGGTCTCCGGGCCGAAGGGCCGCTTCTTCGCCCCGGCCACCATCCAGGCGCTCGTCGATCTCATGGCCGAGCACCCCCAGGCGACGATCGTGGCCGGCGCCACCGATGTCGCCCTCTGGGTGACCAAGGGCCTGCGCGTGCTCGACCCGGTGATCTGGCTCGGGCGGGTGCGAAGCCTGCGCGTCGTGGGCGAGGCGCCCGATCACCTGTATCTCGGAGCCGGCGTGAGCCTCGCCGAGGCCGGCACGCATCTCGCCGGACTGCATCCGGATCTCGGCGAACTCTTCCGCCGCCACGGTGCCGCCCAGACCCGCAATGCCGGCACCCTCGGCGGCAACATCGCCAACGGCTCCCCCATCGGCGACGCGGCGCCGGCCCTGATCGCCCTCGGGGCAGGCCTCCATCTCATCGGCCGGGGAACCGAGCGCGAGATTCCCCTCGCGGATTTCTTCGTCGCCTATGGCCGGCAGGACCTGCGCCCGGGCGAGTTCGTCGCCGGGGTGCGGGTGCCGAGACTCGGCCCGAAGGCGATCTTCCGCGCCTACAAGATTTCGAAGCGCTTCGACGAGGATATCTCGGCGGTCCTCGGCGCCTTCCGGCTGACGCTCGACGGCGGCACGATCGAGGAAGCCTGCATCGCCTATGGCGGCATGGCCGGCACCCCGAAGCGGGCCGTCCAGGCCGAGGCCGCGCTGGTGGGGCAAGCCCTCGACGCCGCCGTGATCCCGGCCTTCAAGGCCGCACTCGCGCAGGACTTCACCCCGCTCACCGACATGCGGGCCTCGGCCGGCTACCGCCTCAAGGTCGCCGGCAACCTGATCGAGCGCCTGATTCACGAGAGCGCCCCGGAGGCGCCGGAAACCCGCTTGGCGAGGGTGGGAGCACTGGCTCATGCTTGATCGCACGCCCCCTGCCCCGAAGGCGGACGACCGGATCGCGGGCGGCGCCCACACGCCGCGCATCCACGACAGCGCCGCCCGCCACGTCGGCGGTTCGGCGATCTACATCGACGACATGGCCGAGCCGGCCGGCCTGCTGCATGTCTGCCTGGGCCTGAGCGAACGCGCCCATGCCCGCCTGGTCTCGGTGGATCTCCACCCCGTGCGCAGTGCCGAGGGCGTGGTCGCGGTGTTCACCGCCGCCGACGTCCCGGGCGTCAACGACATCTCGTCCTCGCACCGGAACGACGAGCCGA
This sequence comes from Methylobacterium sp. 37f, assembly GCF_023093475.1. Classification (NCBI taxonomy): domain Bacteria; kingdom Pseudomonadati; phylum Pseudomonadota; class Alphaproteobacteria; order Hyphomicrobiales; family Methylobacteriaceae; genus Methylobacterium; species Methylobacterium sp. 37f. The sequence goes on along the minus strand of NZ_JAGHKN010000042.1, from coordinate 28,912 downwards.
TGCTGGCCGAGGACACGGTGTCGTATGTCGGCCAGCCGATCTTCGCGGTGGCGGCCCTGACCCGCGATGCGGCCCGCCGCGCCGCCCGCCACGCCGTCATCGCCTACGAAGACCGCGCGCCCGTCCTGACCTACCGGGAGGCCCGGGCGGACGGCACGCTGGTCTGGCCGCCCATGACCCTGACGCGCGGCGATTCCGACGCGGTGCTGGCGGAGGCTCCCGGCATCGTCCGGGGCCGGATGGCCATCGGCGGCCAGGAGCACTTCTACCTCGAGGGCCAGATCGCGCTGGCCATTCCGGGCGAGGACGACGAGGTCACGGTCTACACCTCGACCCAGCACCCCTCGGAGGCCCAGGCCCTGGTCGCCAAGGTGCTGGGCACGGTCAATTCCGCGGTGACGGCCGAGATCCGCCGGATGGGCGGCGGCTTCGGCGGCAAGGAGAGCCAGTCGAACCTGTTCGCCTGCGTGGCGGCCCTGGTGGCCAAGACGACCGGACGCGCCGCCAAGATCCGGCCCGACCGCGACGACGACATGATCATCACCGGCAAGCGCCACGATTTCGAGGTCGATTACCTCGTCGGCCACGATGCCGCGGGCAAGATCCTGGCGGTCGACATGCAACTCGCCGCCCGCTGCGGCTGGGCCGCCGACCTGTCGGGGCCGGTCACCGACCGCGCCCTGTTCCACGCCGACAATTGCTATCACTACCCGGCGGTGCACCTGACCTCGCGCCCCTACCGCACCCACACCCAGTCCAACACCGCCTTCCGGGGCTTCGGCGGCCCGCAGGGCATGGTGGCGGCCGAGCGGGTGATCGAGGAGGTGGCCTATGCCTGCGGCCTCGACCCGTTGGAGGTGCGCAAGCGCAATTTCTACGGCACCGAGACCGACAACGTCACACCCTACCACCAGACCATTTCCGACAATTGCATCCGGGATTTGGTGGCCAAACTGGAAGTGGATTGTGAGTATGCTGGGCGCCGCGCGGCCCTGCATGCGGCGAATGAAGCGAGCCCGGTGATCAAGCGCGGCATCGCCCTGACGCCGGTGAAGTTCGGCATCTCCTTCACCTCGACCGCCTACAACCAGGCCGGCGCCCTGGTGCACATCTACAATGACGGTTCGGTCGGCCTGAACCACGGCGGCACCGAGATGGGCCAGGGGCTCTACGTCAAGGTTGCGCAGGTGGTGGCGGAGGAATTCCAGATCGATGCCGACCGGGTTCGCATCACCGCGACCACGACCGGCAAGGTGCCCAACACCTCGGCCACCGCCGCCTCGTCGGGGGCGGATCTCAACGGCATGGCGGCCCGCGCGGCCGCCCAGACCCTGAAGGACCGCCTCGTCGCCTTCGCGGCCGAGGCCTGGAGCGTCGCGCCCGAGACGGTGCTGTTCCTGCCCAACCGGGTCCGGGTCGGCAACCAGGAGATCGCCTGGGCCGAGCTGATCCACAAGGCCTACCTCGCCCGCGTCCAGCTCTCGGCCACGGGCTTCTACAAGACCCCGACCATCCACTGGGACCGCGATGCCGGCCGGGGCCACCCGTTCTACTATTTCGCCTACGGCGCGGCCTGCGTGCAGGCGGCGGTGGACACGCTGACCGGCGAATACCGGATCGAGCGGGCCGACATCCTGCACGATTGCGGCCGCTCCCTGAACCCGGCGGTGGACCGGGGCCAGATCGAGGGCGGCTTCATCCAGGGGCTGGGCTGGCTCACCACCGAGGAATTGTGGTGGGACGGCAAGGGCGCCTTACGCACCCATGCGCCGTCCACCTACAAGATCCCGACCTGCGGCGACCGCCCGCGCATCTTCAACGTGGCCCTCTACGAGAACGCGAATCGCGAGGCGACGATCTACCGCTCGAAGGCGGTGGGCGAGCCGCCGCTGATGCTCGGCATCGCCGGGCTGCACGCCCTGTCGGACGCGGTGGCGAGCGTCGCCGGGCACCGGCACTGCCCCCGCCTCGACGCCCCGGCGACGCCCGAACGCGTCCTCGACGCCGTCGAGCGGATGCGGACCCTGGCGGACCATCCGCGAACCGCGCAGCCGTGAGCCTCAACCCGTCGGAGGCGCTGTCGGAAACCCTGGCGGGCGCCCTCGCGGCGGGCGAGCCGGCGGCCCTCGTTACCCTGTCGGAGGCGCGGGGCTCGACGCCGCGCGCCGCCGGCACCGCCATGCTGGTGATGCCCGGCCGGGTCGTCGGCACCATCGGGGGCGGCACCTACGAATGGGCGGGCATCGCCCGGGCCCGGCAACTCCTGGCGGCGGGCGAGCGGGAGGCCACCCTGCCGATGCCGCTCGGGCCGGAGACCGGACAATGCTGCGGCGGGCACGTCACCCTGACGATCGTCCGGGCCGGGGCCGAGACGTGCGCGAGCCTCAGCGGCCGGGAGGCCGAGGGAGCGGCGCGGGCGCCGTGGGTGCTGATCTACGGCGCCGGCCATGTCGGGCGCGCCCTGGCGCTGGCCCTCGACCCGCTGCCGTTCCGCACCCGGATCGTCGACGACCGGCCCGGGGAGATCGCCCGCGTCGAGGGCGCCCGCATCCTCCGGGAGGTCGGCTCGGCCAGTGCCGTGGCCGAGGCCGCGCCGCCGGGGGCCGCGCACGTGGTGCTCACCCACAGCCACGCCCTCGACAGCCTGATCTGCGCCAGCCTTCTGGAGGCCAACAGCTTCGCGTATCTCGGCCTGATCGGATCGGCCACCAAGCGGGCGACCTTCCTCAGTGCCTTCCGGGCGATGGGGCTCGACGCGGCCGCCCTCGACCGCCTCGTCTGCCCGATCGGCGGCAGGCCGGTGCGCGACAAGCGCCCGGCCGTCATCGCCGCCCTGGTGGCGGCCGAACTGATCGGCGTCTTTGCGGGCTGATCTGGAGGCTCGACCGGCCGATCAGGGACGCGCCGGCGGGACGTTCGCTCCGCGTGCGGGCATCGACTCGGCAGGCATGGACTCGGCAGGCATCGACTCGGCCGCAATGCCGCCGGCCCGGGGCGGGACCGGGATCGCGTCGCCGCTGCGGAACGCCTCGGCCTCGTTGCGGGGGCCTGCCCGGCCCTCGGTGCCGCCCGGCGCGGTGGCGGCATCCATGCCGGCCGGCGCGCCGGCGCCCTGGGCCAGGGCCACCCCGGCGAGGCCGAGCGACAGGGTCAGGACGGTGATCAAACGGATCGGGGTGGGCTGGATCATGGCAGGCTCCAGAATTCGCAAGGAGGCGGAGAGCGTCGCGCGATGTCGCGTCGGGCTTTCGGAAAGGTCGGCGTTCGGCGCGGCTTCGGCGGAAACGGGCTCAGCGGTGACGTTTGTGCCGGGGTGCCCGGTGCCGGATCGCCCGGTGCCGGATCGCCCGGTGTCGGAGGGCCGCGCGTCCGCGCAGGCCGCCGGGGGCCGTGACCCGGGACTGGCCGCCGGGAGCGATCAGGGTGCCCTGGGCCCGGGGCGCCGGCGTCAGCATGAACAGGCCGGCCGTGACGAGCGCGGCCGCGAGGCTCCGCCCGAGCATTCCAACGCTTGCAAACCGGCGATTCAGGAACAGCTGCGGCACATCACGTCCTCCCGCGAGCCCGGCGCCCGCATGATCGAAGATGGTCCTGGCAAAGGACGTGCCGGACCGGCCCGACATCACCGAGGCTTGTTCCGCGCATCTCGACGTCTGCGCACGCGTGCCGGAGGTCTTCAGGATGGTGCCGGTCGATATCTTGCGCGGATCGGGCGGGATCGATGATGGCTGCTTCGCTCGGCAACGGATCGACCGGATGGCGAAGCCCGGGCGCTCCCCGTCGGGACAGCGCATCCCAAAGAGCGCAGGATTCGGGTGCTCAGAAGTCCAGTGCTCAGAAGTCCGGGGCTCAGGAGTCCGGGGCTCAGCTGCCCCGATAGGTCTGGTAGCTCCACGGGCTCGCCACCAGCGGCACGTGATAGTGCCCCTCCGGCTCGGCGACGCCGAAGCGCAGCGTCACGATGTCGAGGAAGGGCGGTTCGGGCAGGCCCGGTTGGGTCGCCCGGAAATGGTCGCCGATGTGGAAGCGCAGCTCGTAGGCGGCGATCGGCACCGGACGGTCGGCGATGAAGGGCGCGTCGGTGCGCCCGTCCGCGTTGGTCACGGCCCGGGCGATGAGGGCGGTCTCGGTGTCGGAGACCCATTCGTGCAGTTCCACCGCCACGCCCGACGCCGGCCGTCCCGCCGCGGTGTCGAGGATGTGCGTCGAGATCCGCCCGGTGGTGCGCAGGGCGCCCGGCCCTTCGACCAGCGCACCGAGGCGGATCGCGGCGATGCGGAACACCTCCGCCAGGGCGGTGGCGCGCTCGGTCTCGGCGTCGGAGGCGAGGCGCGCCGCGAAGGCGCGCAGGAGCGAGGCGCGGCCGTGGCGCCGGATGCAGAGGATGAAGGGAAACCCGAAGCGCGCCACGTAGGCCGCGTTCAGCGCCGCGAACCGCGCGTATTCCGCCTCGGACAGGCGGTCGAGCCCGGCCGAGGCCTGCTCGGCGATCGAATCGGGGGCGATCCGCCCGTCGCGGGCGGCGCGGCCCGCGAGTTCGGGGTGGCCGGTCAGCAGGCCGAGGCGCGCCGCCTCGGGAGCGGCCTCCACCGCGGCTCGCATGGCGGCGAGGAGCGCCGTGACCGTGGGAAATGGGCGCTGCCCGGCCGCCGCCTCGGCGACCCAGGGCGCGTGCTCGAACACCGCCCCGAGGGCATCGACGAACGCCGCGGGCGAAGCCCGGTTCAGGTCGTCGAGAATCGGCATTGGAATCTTTCCTGCTCGGGGCCGGTTTCGGCAGGCCGGCATAGCAGGCAACGGGCCATCCGGCGCGCGTGGCGCTCGCCAGGGCCGCGGAAATGTGGTCTTGCGCGCGATCCTGCCCGCCGGGCGAAGTCCGCTCGGTCCGCTGGACCATGAGACGAGGGCGCCATGATCCGCAAGACGCATCTTCCGCCCGACGCGACCCTGCTCCAGGTCGCGGGCGATCTCGCCGCGCCGGAGGAGTACCTGCGCCGCCTGCTCGGCAACATGCGCTTCTGCCAGAAGCGGCACGGCGACGCCCGGGTGCGCATCGGCGTGACCGGCAAGCAGAAAGGCAAGGGGTTCAGCCCCTCGTACCGGATCGACTATCACCAGGACGGAGTCGAGACGGTGTTCAACGGCTTCGGCGGCACCTCGCACAGCGCCTTCACCGAGACCAATGTCCGCGAGACCAACTGGAGCCGGGGCCATGCCACGATCCAGGAGGTCCAGCGCCTCTACGACGAACTTCGCAAAAGCGATTCGCACAAGGGCGACCCAAAAACGGACGGCGCGAGCCGGCAAGACGCGAGCCGGCAAGATGGAAGCCGGGACAACGTGAGCCGGGACAACGTGAGCCGGGACGACGTGACTCAAAGCGTGCCGCGCGAATCCTGACCTTCCGTCAGGCGGCCCGACAGGCAGGGCCGCGATCCAGGCCGCGATCGGGCGCCCGCCCGGGCGCGGGTGTCCCCGCCCCCGGGCGGAGTAGGGTTCAGCAATCCCGCGTGTGGGTCGTGCACGAATCCTGGGTCTTGTTGCCGTCGGCGGCCGGCGATGCACCGGGGACGCCGGTATTGCCCGATCCGCCGCCCATCTCCCCGGCCTTCAGCATCTCGCCCTTCCGCATCTCTCCCGCCGTGCCGGCCGGCGACGTGCCGGACGGGGCGGGGCCGCCGGACCGGTGCGCGGCCTCGGATGGTGCCGCGTGATTTCACCCGGTCGTATGGGGCCGCCCTTCCGGGGGACGAGGCCTTGGGCTGGCATGTGGCTTGCGGACCCGGACTGCCGCGGCCTTCCCGGGCGCGCGCGAGACGAGGGACCGTCGCGTGGATCACAGCTCTTCCGCATCCGGCTCTTCTTCAACCCCCGCGTCGTCCCAGCCCGGTCCAGCCGGCCGCTCCGCGCCCACCGCCCCACCATTGGCCCTCCTGCTTCTCGGGCTTCAGCACGTGCTGGTGATGTATGCCGGCGCCGTCGCGGTGCCGCTCATCGTCGGGCGCGCCCTCAAGCTCCCGCCCGAGCAGGTGGCGATGCTGGTCAGCGCCGACCTGTTCGCCTGCGGCCTCGCCACCCTGATCCAGAGCTGGGGCCTGCCCGGCATCGGCATCCGCATGCCGGTGATGATGGGCGTGACCTTCGCGGCGGTGACGCCGATGATCGCCATGGGCACCAGCCCGGATCTCGGGCTCACGGGCATCTACGGGGCGGTCATCGTCGCGGGCCTGTTCGCCCTTCTGGCGGCGCCCCTGGTCGGGCGGCTGCTGCCCCTGTTTCCCCCGGTGGTGACCGGCACGGTGATCCTCGTCATCGGCATCTCGCTGATGCGGGTGGGCGTGAACTGGGCCGCCGGCGGCCTCGGCAACCCGGCCTACGGGGCGCTGCTCTATCTCGGCATCGCGCTGTTCGTCCTTCTCGTCATCCTGGGCCTCACCCGCTACACCCGCGGCTTCGTCGCCTCGGCCTCGGTGCTCATCGGCATCGTGGTCGGCATGGGGGTCGCGGGCGCCTTCGGCCTCGTCGACCTGTCGCGGGTGGCCACGGCGCCGTGGTTCGACGTGGTGCGGCCCTTCGCCTTCGGGGTGCCGAAGTTCGATCTCGTGGCCAGCCTCACCCTCTGCCTCGTCATGGTGGTGGTGATGATCGAATCCACCGGCATGTTCCTGGCCCTGGCCGAGATCACCGGCGAGACCGTGGACGAGGCCCGCCTGATCCGAGGCCTGCGCGCCGACGGCCTCGGCACCGTGCTGGGCGGGGTGTTCAACACCTTCCCGTACACCTCGTTCTCGCAGAACATCGGCCTCGTCGGCGTCACCGGCGTGCGCTCGCGCGTCGTCACGGTGATCGGCGGCGTGGTGATGCTCGGCCTCGGGCTGGTTCCGAAGCTGGCGGCCCTGGTGGAGGCTGTGCCGCCCTGCGTCCTGGGGGGAGCCGGGCTGGTGATGTTCGGCATGGTGGCGGCCACCGGCACACGCATCCTCGGCGCGGTCGATTTCGCCGCCAACCGCAACAACCTGTTCATCGTCGCGGTCTCGGTCGGGTTCGGGCTGATCCCCCTGGTGGCGCCGGCCTTCTTCAAGCAGATGCCGGACGTGCTGCATCCGCTGCTGGAATCCGGCATCCTGCTGGCGGCCCTGTCGGCGGTCGCCCTGAACCTGTTCTTCAACGGTCTCGGCAGCCGGGATGGCGCCCGGGCCGAGGCCGCCCGCCTCGCCCATGCCGCCGAAGCGTGAGCCGCCGGACCCGGTCCGGGAGACCATCGATCGTGAGAGGACCCGCACCATGGCGCTGACGAAGGCACGATACGGCAAGGGCCGCGTGCGGGTGCTCCGGCTGGTGCGCGGGGACGCGCGCCACAGCGTGCGCGAACTCACCCTGACGGTGCTGCTGGAGGGCGATTTCGGCGCCGCCTGGACGTCGGGCGACAACCGGCAGGTGATCGCCACCGACAGCATCAAGAACATCGTCAACATCACCGCCGCCCAGCAGGTCGAGGCGGAGACCGAGGCCTTCGTGGGCCATGTCGCCGACCTGTTCCTGGAGCGCTACGCGCAGGTCGCCACCGTCACCATCGAGGCGCTGGAAACCCGTTGGCTGCGCCGGACCATCGCGGGGGCGCCGCACGCCCACACCTTCACCCTCGACGGCAACGGCGCGCCCTTCGTCCGCCTCGTCGCCGACCGGTCCGGCGCGGTGCTGCAATCGGGCCTGCGCGGCTACACCCTGATGAAGACCACGGAATCCGGCTGGGCCGACTTCGTCGACGACGCCTTCCGGACCCTGCCCGACACCCACGACCGCATCTGCGCCACCAGCATGGACGCGACCTGGACCTGGACCGCGCCGCCGGCCGACCCGGTGACGGCCAACGCGGCCATCCTCGACACGATGATCACGGTCTTCGCCACCACCTACAGCGCCGGCGTGCAGGACAGCATGTACCGCATGGGCGAGGCGGTGCTGGCGGCCCGGCCGGACATCGCCGAGATCCACTTCGCGATGCCCAACAAGCACTACATCCCGATGAACCTGGCGCCCTTCGGCATCGCCCATGGAGGCCAGGTCTTCCTGCCCACCGACGAGCCGCACGGCCAGATCGAGGCCACCCTGGCGCGCGACGGCTAACCGCCGCGAAGCCGAGCCTCCTGTTGGGCGCCGATCCGTGCTTCAGACCTCGGTTCGCCCGGGGGCCGGGCCGGCGTTTCGCGTGCCGAAGCCGAGAAATCCAGCTGTCCGGGTGCGGATTCGCACGCGGCGTCCAGAACCATGCCAGATCCGCCGCGATGCCGCAGAAAACGGCGATGTTCGATCAAGTGCCCGGAGCGAATAAGGAATTTTTCAAGACTTCGAGCACATCGGCGGGCGATGAGCGTTGGAGTTCGTGCCGCTTTGCTCATCCTTGATGCACACTCCTCAAGCAGCGTGTGTTGTTTTCGGCGCCATACGCGCACAGATTGCAGGAACCGGAACGCACCGCCTCGCGTCTCTGCGACACGCGTTCCAATCGAGGATTCCTGCCATGACCCATCGTCGCCTCACCACTGCGGTTTCCGCCACCCTCGCCATCGCCCTGGGCCTGTCCGCCTCGGGCGCCGTCGCCCAGAGCTACAACGCACCCGCCGGCATCCCGGCCGCCGTGGCTCCGGGTGGTCTCGAGGGACGGGCCGCCGCCCACAACCTGCACGCACTGCGCCGGAGCCACGGCGATACGATCGTTCAGCGGAACGTCACGGGCGATCTGACCACCGGTTCGGTCCGCGCTCCCCGCGCCGACCGCTGGTAAGTCCCGGTCCCGATCCTGAGGATGGCCGGTGTTCCCAGGCGGGGCGCCGGCCTTCGTCGTTCCGGAAGCGGAGCGGTTTTTGATGCGCCGGAGTCTCTGCTTCGCCAGAGGACGGAGGCCGTTCAGGCCGCGGCTTCGCGCGGGGCTTCGGGCGGGGCTTCGGGGCTGAGCGGCACGGTGTGATAGCGCCGGTCGGCGTAGACGAGGCCGTGCCCGTCGCCGGGCTCGGCCAGGCCCACCACCTCGCAATAGAGGACGTCGTGGGTGCCGACCGGGTGCCGGCCGACGATGCGGCAATCGAAGGCCGAGAGGGCTCCGGGGAGGGCCGGAGCGCCGGTCACGAGGGTGGTCCAGGTGGCGGCGGCAAAGCGCGTCTCCATCGGGGTGCGCCCACCGAAGGCCGTGGCGATTCCGGATTGCTCCGCCGCCAGGGTGTTCACGCACAGCACGTCGTTGGCGCTCACCGCCGCATAGGCCGAGGACGACCGGTTGATGCAGACCAGCAGCGTCGGCGGCCCGTCGCTGACGCTGCACACCGCGGAGGCGGTGAAGCCGGCCCGGCCCCCGTCCCCGTCGGTCGTGATGAGGTGGACGGCGCCGGCCACGCGCGCCATCGCGCCGCGATAGGCGTCGGCCTCGACGCCGGGCAGGTTTGCCGCGCCGGGGAAATCTGCCGCGCTGGGGTTCGTCTGGCTCATGGGGATCACTCCTGGGATGCGAGGAACGCCACGAGCGTCCGGTTGAAGGCGTCGGCGCGGGTCACGCTGTGGGCGTGGCCGCCGCTCGGCACCCGGTCGAGGCGCGCGTTGGGCAGCCCCCGCGCCAGAGCCTCCGAGCACAGATAGGGCACCAGCACGTCGTCCTCCGCCGCCATGACGAGGGTCTCGTGCGCGATGCCTGGGAGATCCACCGTCAGGTCGAAGGCTTCCAGCGCCGCGATCCGAGCCAGCACCGTGTCGCGCCCGGGGAAATGCGCCAGGGCGTGCGCCTCGTCCTCGGCCACGCGGTCCGCGTGCTCGGACAGCCAGGCCGCCGGGTAGAGGAAGATGGCCTGCGCCCGGACATAGGCCTCCGGGCTCTCGGCCAGCAACACCTTGCGGGCGGCAAAGCAGCGCCTCGTGGCGGAATCCGCCCGGGCCCAGCCGTTGATCACGACGAGGCGGCCGACCCGGTCCGGATGGGTGCGGGCGAGTTCGAGGCCGATCAGCCCGCCGAGCGCGTGCCCGACGATGTCGCAGCGCTCGGACCCGCAGGCATCCATCACGGCGAGGGCGTCGCGCGCCATGGCGGCGATGTCGTGCCCGGGCTCCAGGGGCCCGCCCGAGCGGCCGGTGCCGCGATGGTCGTAGGTGATCACGCGCAAGCGCGCGGTCAGCGCGTCCATCTGCGGCGCGAAGTAGCCGGCCGAGCCGCCGAGCCCCGGGGAGAGCAGGACCGTCCGGGCGCCGGAGCCCTGGACCGCGTGATGGATCGCCATCGATGCCTCACGAGAATGGGTCAGGAGGAATGCCTCGGGCAGGATGAGGCTTGAACGAAGGACGAGGCTTCAGCGAAGGATGAGGGCTCAGGCCTTGCCCACATGCGCGACCGAGGCGATCTCCACCAGCGCGTCGGGCTTCACCATACCGCACTGGATGCAGTAGCGCGCCGGCTTCTCGCCGGGAAAGTACGTGGCATAGACCGTGTTGATGGCGGCGTAATCGGCCCAGTCCTTCAGGAAGATGTGGTTGAAGGTGATGTCGTCCATGGTGCCGCCGGCGGCGGTGACCACGCCCTTGATGGTCTCCAGCACGTGCCGGGTCTGCGCGGCGGCATCGCCCACGTGGACGACGTTCGCCTCCGCGTCGAGGGGCAGCGTGCCCGAGACGTAGAGCACGCCGTCGGCCAGCGTACCGGGCACGTAGGGCGCCAGCGGCTTGCCGGTGCCGGGCGGAATGATCACGGTCTTGGGCATGGTCGGAGGTCTCCTGGGGCGGGGAAGGCGCCTTTGTCGATGGAGCTTGCAGGCGAATCGCGGCGGGCGGCCCTATTCCGCCGCCGCCGGGCGCGCGAGGTCCGGCCGCAGGGCCGCCTCGAAGGCGGCGACGTCCGAGACCCAGCCGAAGAAGGTCTCGATGTTGGCGAGCGCCCCCGCCTGCAGGGCGGCCGGCCCTGCCTGATGGGTGGCGTCGGCCAGCACGATGCCGAAATATTCGAGGAAGAAGCCGTCGCGCAGGGTCGATTCCACGCAGACGTTGGTGGCGATGCCGGTGAGGACCAGGGTGCGGATGCCGGCCGCGCGCAGCAGGCTGTCGAGCTGGGTGTTGTAGAAGCCGCTGTAGCGCGACTTGCCCAGCACGATGTCGCCGGGCTCCGGCTTGAGGGCGTCGACCAGGGCGTAGTCCCAGGTTCCCTTGGCGAGCAGGCGGTCGTTCATGGCCGGCTTCGCCCGCATGGTCTTGAGGGCGTTGGACTTGTGCCAGTTCGGTGAACCCGGGCCGCCGGCCTCGACGTAATCGGGGTCCCAGCCGTTCTGGAACCAGACGATTCGGATGCCGGCGGCCCGGGCCGTCGTCACCGCGCGGGCGATCTGCGCCACCACCGGTCCGGTGCCCGAGACGTCGAATCCCGCCAGATCGAGGTAGCCGCCCGGGCTGGTATAGGCGTTCTGCATGTCGACGACGATGAGCGCGGTGGCCGCGGCGTCGAAGGCGATGGGCTCGGGCCGTGCCGCCAGGGTGATGGCACCCTGGCGACCTGCCGCGTCGGTGTAGCCGGCCGGTTTCGCGGTCTGGTCCATCACGCCACCTTCGCCATGCTCTCGGCGTCCGCGGCGATATGGGCGCGGCTGGCCATCAAGGGCTGGATGCGGGTGCCGTAGGCGTCGAGCCCCTTGAGGAAGTCGTCGAACACCAGCAGCACGCCCTCGGTGCCCGGCACGGTGGCGACCTCGTCGAGCATGCGCGCCACCTCGGCGTAGGAGCCGACCAGCGTGCCCATGTTGATGTTCACCGCCGAGGTCGGGTCGGCCATCTGGCGCACGTTGGTGTCGGTGCCCGACTTGGTGTCGGCGGCGCCCTGCACCCCGAGCCAGGCGATGGCTTCCTGGTCGGCGCCGGCCTTGTAATGCTCCCAGGTGGCCCGGGCGGCCTCGTCGGTCTCGTCGGCGATGATCATGAACAGCACGTAGGAGGAGACGTCGCGGCCGGTCGCAGCCTTGGCAGATTCCAGCCGCTCCACCGTGGGGGCGAAGGCGGTGGGCGTGTTCACGCCCTTGCCGAAGCAGAAATTATAGTCGGCGTACTTCGCCGTGAACTCCATGCCGGCGCTCGACTGGCCGGCGCAGATGATCTTCATCTCGGCCTGCGGGCGCGGGCTGAGACGGCAATCGTCCATCTGGAAGAAGTCACCCTTGAGGGTACAGGTGCCGGTCTCCCACAGGTCGCGCAGAACCTGCGCGTATTCCGAGAGATACTCGTAGCGGCGCGAGAAATATTCGTCGCCGGGCCACAGGCCCATCTGGGCGTATTCCGGCCGCTGCCAGCCGGTGACGAGGTTGAGGCCGAAGCGCCCGTTCGAGATCGAATCGATGGTGGCGGCCATCCGGGCCGTGATGGCGGGGGGCATGCACAGGGTCGCGGCCGTGGCGAACAGCTTGATCCGGCTGGTGACGGCGGCCAGACCCGCCATCAGGGTGAAGGATTCGAGGTTGTGGTCCCAGAACTCGGTCTTGCCGCCGAAGCCCCGCAGCTTGATCATCGACAGGGCGAAGTCGAAGCCGTAGCCCTCGGCCTTGAGCACGATCTGCTTGTTCAGCTCGAAGCTGGGCTTGTACTGCGGCGCGTTCTCCGACAGGAGCCAGCCGTTGTTTCCGATCGGGATGAAGACGCCGACGTTCATGGCAACCTCGCTCGCACCGGGCAGCCCCGGCTGAAGGACAAGACTTCGCAACAGGCACGGACTGGACAAAGCAAGACGAGGGCCTGTCGAGACCGGACGGGAGACTGACATCACCCCCGGCACCGACGACCCAACTCTATTTAGACCAAATGGTCAAACTCCATTCGGCGCTTTTCCGGTGGTTGCATAAAGTCTCTCCGGTTTGCCTAGCGGTTGAGCGGTCGCTGCCCAGATGGATGGCGGATTCGGCCCGCTACCGCGCGGGATTCAGGCCGAGCCCGGCCAGAATCAGGTCCTGCGTGCTGGCGACGACCGATTCGAAGAAGGCCGGATCGTCGAGGCTGCGCCCGCTGACGGCATCCACCTGCACGGCGAAGTCGGCGTAGTGCTGGGTGATCGCCCAGATCGAGAAGATCAGGTGATGCGGGTCGTGCGGGTCGATTCGCCCCTGCGCGCTCCAGCTTCGGATGACGGTGGCCTTGGCCTCGACGAGGTCGCGCAGCGGACCTTCCAGCTCCGGCCGCAGCAGCGGCGCTCCCTGAACGATCTCCAGGCAGAACAGGCGCGAGGCTTGGGGCGCATCGCGCGACAGGGTCAGCTTGGCGCGGATGTAGTGCCGGAAGGCCTCGGCCGGCTCGCTGTCGGCGTCGAAGGCCTGGAGCGGATCGAGCCAGACCGCGAGCACCCGGCGCAGGACCGCGATGTAAAGCTCCTCCTTCGAGGGAAAGTAGTACAGCAGGTTGGTCTTCGAGAGGCCCGCCCGCTCGGCGATGCCCTCGACGCTGGCGCCATGCAGCCCAACGCTCGAAAACAAGGCAAGCCCTGCATCGAGGATCATCACGCGGCGCGCCTCGCCGTCCTTGCGACGCCGACGTGCGGGTGGGGAGGCGACGGCGGCGTCCGGGCTGGTCTCGGTCATGGCGCGCATCGAAGCCCGCGGCGGCGGCGCCTGGCAAGAGGGGCGATGCGGTGTGTCCCGCGCTATTCCGGCGCGCCGCCGTCAGGCGGGCGGGTGCGTCCGTATCCAGTGCTCGGCGATGTCGATGCGGCGGGCGACCCAGACCCGGTCGTGGGCGGCGATATGGTCGAGGAAGCGGACCAGGGCACCGATCCGCCCCGGCCGGCCGACGAGCCGGCAATGCAGGCCCACCGACATCATCTTGGGCGCGTGCTCGCCCTCTTCATAGAGCGCATCGAAGGTGTCGCGCAGGTAGGTGAAGAGGTGGTCGCCGGTGTTGAAGCCCTGGATCGCCGCGCATTTCATGTCGTTGGCGTCGAGGGTGTAGGGCACCACGAGGCCCCGGCCGCTGGGCTCCGTGATCCAGTACGGCAGGTCGTCGGCGTAGGAATCGGCGAGATAGGTCATCCCGGCCTCGATCCCGAGGTCGAGGGTGTGGGGCGAGGAGCGCCCGGTGTACCAGCCGCGCGGGCGCGCCCCGGTGAGATCGGTGTGGATGCGGATCGCCTCGTCCATGTGCGCCTTCTCCTCGGCGCGGGTGAAGTCGCGGTAGTCGATCCATTTCAGCCCGTGGCAGGCGATCTCCCAATCGGCCTCCCGCATGGCGGCGGCGATGTCGGGATGGCGGGCCAGCGCGGTGGCGACGGCGAACGCCGTCACGGGAATGTTGCGCGATTGGAACAGCCGCCACAGCCGCCAGAACCCGGCCCGCGCGCCGTATTCGAACAGCGATTCCATACTCATGTGACGCTGGCCCGGCCAGGGCTGCGCGCCGACGAGCTCCGACAGGAAGGCCTCCGAGGCCGCATCCCCGTGCAGGATGCAGTTCTCGCCCCCCTCCTCGTAGTTGAGCACGATCTGCACCGCGATCCGCGCGTTGCCCGGCCAGTGCGGATGCGGCGGGGTGCGGCCGTAGCCGACGAGGTCGCGGGGATAGGTCACGGGGCCGGCCCTTGGCTTGGCGTGAGGATCGACTTCGCTGTTCGGCCGGGGAGGCGCCTGCTGTCAACCGGCTCGGGGTCCTTGCACTCGCGGCGCCGGAATGCATCCATGCGCGCCGCGCCGCGCCGCGCTGACTGCGGCGAGCTTGCCGCGCCGAATCCTCACCGCGCACGGTCCTTGCCTTCACCGGCGGCTGACCGGCCCGCGCCCAACCCCCGAGGTCTCTCCCGTGCTCCTGACCCCTCGCGAAAAGGACAAGCTCCTCCTCGCCATGGCCGCGCAGGTGGCCCGCAACCGGCTCAGCCGGGGCGTGAAGCTGAATTACCCGGAGGCGGTGGCGCTGATCAGCGACTTCGTGGTCGAGGGCGCGCGGGACGGGCGCTCGGTCTCGGAGCTGATGCAGGCCGGCGGGCACGTGCTCACCGCCGAGCAGTGCATGGACGGCATCCCCGAGATGATCCACGACATCCAGGTCGAGGCGACCTTCCCGGACGGGACCAAGCTCGTCACCGTGCACCACCCGATCCGGGGCGCGGCCTCGGCCGAGGTCCCCGGCACCGTGACCACCCTGCCCGGCGAGATCGTGTTCAACGAAGGTGCGCCCCGGACCCTGGTGACGGTCTCGAATGTCGGCGACCGACCGATCCAGGTCGGCTCGCACTACCACTTCTACGAGGTCAATCCCGGCCTGACCTTCGACCGCGAGGCGGCGCGCGGCCAGCGCCTCGACATCGCCCCCGGCACGGCGGTGCGCTTCGAGCCCGGCGTGACCCGCGAGGTCGTGCTGGTGCCGCTCGGCGGAAACCGCACCGTGTACGGGTTCCGCGGCGACGTGATGGGAGCGCTCTGACACCATGGCCAACATGCCCCCCCGCGCCGCCCTGCCCCGGGCCGCCTATGCCGACATGTTCGGCCCGACCACGGGCGACCGCATCCGGCTCGCCGACACGTCCCTCGTGATCGAGGTCGAGCGCGACCACACCACCTATGGCGAGGAGGTGAAGTTCGGCGGCGGCAAGGTGATTCGCGACGGCATGGGGCAATCCCAGGTCACCAACCAGGACGGGGCGGTGGACACCGTCATCACCAACGCGGTGGTCCTCGACCATTGGGGCGTGGTGAAGTGCGACGTCGGGATCGTGAAGGGCCGGATCGCCAAGCTCGGCAAGGCCGGCAACCCGGATATCCAGCCCGGCGTCGACATCGTCGTCGGCCCCGGCACGGAGGTGATCGCCGGCGAGGGCAAGATCCTCACTGCCGGCGGGTTCGACAGCCACATCCACTACATCTGCCCGCAGCAGATCGACGAGGCCCTGTGCTCCGGCATCACCACCATGCTGGGCGGTGGCACCGGGCCGGCGCACGGCACCTTCGCCACCACCTGCACCCCCGGGCCGTGGCACCTCGCCCGAATGATCGAGGCGGCGGATGCCTTCCCGATGAACCTCGCCTTCGCGGGCAAGGGCAACGCGGCGCGGCCCGAGAGCCTGGTGGAGATGGTCCGCGCCGGGGCCTGCGCGCTGAAGCTGCACGAGGATTGGGGGACCACGCCCCAGGCCATCGACACCTGCCTCACCGTCGCCGACCTCCACGACGTGCAGGTGATGATCCACTCCGACACGCTCAACGAATCCGGCTTCGTCGAGGACACGATCCGGGCCTTCGCGGGGCGGACCATCCACGCCTTCCACACCGAGGGGGCGGGCGGCGGCCACGCGCCGGACATCATCAAGGTGGCGGGGCTGGCCAACGTGCTGCCGTCCTCGACCAACCCGACGCGGCCCTACACGAAGAACACCATCGACGAGCATCTCGACATGCTGATGGTGTGCCACCACCTCGACCCGGCCATCCCGGAGGACCTCGCCTTCGCGGAGAGTCGCATCCGGCGCGAGACCATCGCGGCCGAGGACATCCTGCACGATATCGGCGCGCTCTCGATGATGTCCTCGGACAGCCAGGCCATGGGCCGGGTCGGCGAGGTCGTCATCCGCACCTGGCAGACGGCCGACAAGATGAAGCGCCAGCGCGGCGCCCTGCCGGGCGACACCTCCGGCAACGACAACCTGCGCGCCCGCCGCTACGTGGCCAAGTACACCATCAACCCGGCCATCGCGCACGGCGTCTCGGGCCAGATCGGCTCGGTGGAGCCGGGCAAGCTCGCCGATCTCGTCCTGTGGAATCCGGCCTTCTTCGGGGTGAAGCCCGATCTCGTCATCAAGGGCGGGGCCATCGCCACTGCCCCGATGGGCGACCCCAACGCCTCGATCCCGACGCCGCAGCCGGTGCATTACCGGCCGATGTTCGGGGCCTACGGCCGGGTGCCCTTCGCCACCGCCCTGACCTTCGTGTCGAAGGCGGCGATCGAGGATGGCCTGGGCGAGAGGCTGGGGGTGCAGAAGCGCCTCGTCGCCGTCGAGAACGTGCGCGGCGGCATCTCGAAGAAAAGCATGATCCTCAACGACGCCACCCCGCACATCGAGGTCGACCCCGAGACCTACGACGTCCGCGCCGACGGCGAACTCCTGGTCTGCGAGCCCGCCGAGGTGCTGCCGATGGCGCAGCGCTACTTCCTGTTTTGAGGTAGGATGCGGTCGACGCGCGCGGAGTCCCACATGTCCAAGGCGGCCCTCAGCCCATCCCAGGGGCACGACCTCTACGAGACCGACCTCTACCTGTGGACGCAGGATCAGGCCGCCCTTCTGCGCACGGGGGGGCGGCAAGCCGGTGGCCAGCAAGCCGGCGACCAGCAAGCCAGCGACCGGCACCGCATCGACTGGTACCATCTTGCCGAGGAAATCGAGAGCTTGGGTGGATCGCAAAAATCCGAGATCCGGAACCGCCTCGCCGTGCTGCTCCAGCACCTGCTGAAATGGGAATTCCTGCCGGACCATCGGAAATACGGCTGGCGCGCCTCGATGGTCGAGCAGCGTCTCCAGATCGAAGGTCTTCTCGATGTCAGCCCGAGCCTCCGGGCTTGGCCGGAGAGGGTCCTGGCCAAGGCCTATCACCTGGCGCGCGTCCGCGCGGCGAGCGAGACCGGGCTGGCGGAACAGACATTTCCGCAGGCCTGTCCCTACACCCTGGCGCAGATCCTGGACGACAGCTTCTATGCCGGCCCTCTCGAGCCTCGCTTCACCTGATGAACTCTGCCGATCCCGTGACCATCTGCACCGTATCGTCCCACGCCCCATGATCCGCGCCACCCACGTCCAGCGCCGCGATGCCCTGTCCGGCGAGATCGTCGATCGCATCGTCCTCGACCATGGCGACCGGCACCGCCGGCGTATGGCCATGCGCGCCGCGGGCGGGCTGTCCTTCCTGCTCGACCTGCCCGAGCCGACCGTCCTCGACGACGGCGACGCCCTGGTGCTGCAGGATGGCCGGCTGGTCTGGGTCGAGGCCGCGCCGGAGCCGCTGCTGGAGATCCGGGCGGCCGACGATCACGCCCTCAAGCGCCTGATCTGGCACATCGGCAACCGGCATATCCCGGCCGAGATCGGCACCGACGCGGTCTATATCGGCTTCGACCACGTGCTCGCCGAGATGGTGCGCGGACTGGGCGGCAGCGCCGAACCGGTGCAGCGCCCGTTCCGGCCGGAGGGCGGCGCCTATGCGGGCGAGGCCGCAAGTCAGCATCACCACGCCCACCATCATGGTCACCACCCGCACGACCACCCGCACGACCACTTGCACGACCATCCGCACGCTCATGATTGAGGCCCTGCGCCTGATGGCGTGGCTGTCGCCGGGCTATCCGGTGGGGGCCTACGCCTATTCGCACGGGCTTGAGGGCGCGGTGGAGAGCGGCGAGGTCGGCGACGAGGCCTCGCTGACGGATTGGCTCGCCGACGTGCTCGAGCACGGCTCGGGCCGCAACGACCTCATCCTCCTGGCCGAAGCCCATGCGGCGGCGTCGGCCGGAGACGCGCCGAGGCTGTCCGAGGTCAACGACCTCGCCCTGGCCCTGGCCCCCTCGCGCGAACTGCACCTGGAGACGAGCCAGCAGGGCCGCAGCTTCCTCGACGCCACCGTGGCGGCCTGGGGCACGCCGGGCCTCGATCGCCTCGCCGCGGGCCTGCCCGGCGCGGTCGCCTACCCCGTCGCCGTCGGGCTCGCGGCCGGCGCCCACCGCATGGCCCTGGCGCCGGTGCTGGCCGGGTTCGGCCTCGCCTTCCTGCAGAACCTGGTCTCGGCGGCCCTGCGCTGCGCGCCCATCGGCCAGAGCGCCGGCACGCGGATCGTCGCCGCCCTGACGCCGCGGGTGACGGCGCTCGCCTTCACCATTCCGGCGCTCACCCGCGACGATCTCGGCAGCGCCACCCTGAATCTCGACCTCGGCTCGTTCCGGCACGAGACCCAGTATTCCCGGATCTTCCGGTCCTGAGCCCCCCGCATGAGGAATGTGCGATGACGTCTCTCAACGGCCCGCTTCGCGTCGGCATTGGCGGCCCCGTCGGTTCCGGCAAGACGGCCCTGATGGAGCAGCTGTGCAAGCGCTTCCGCGACACCTACGAAATCTGCGCCATCACCAACGACATCTACACCAAGGAGGATGCCCGCCTCCTCACCGTGGCCGGCGCCCTGCCCGAGGAGCGGATCATGGGCGTCGAGACCGGCGGCTGTCCGCACACGGCCATTCGCGAGGATGCCTCGATCAATCTCGCGGCGGTGGCGGAGATGCGCCGGCGTTTCCCGAAGCTCGACCTGATCCTGATCGAGTCGGGCGGCGACAACCTCGCGGCGACCTTCTCGCCGGAACTCGCCGACCTGACCCTCTACGTCATCGACGTGGCGGGCGGCGAGAAGATCCCCCGCAAGGGCGGCCCCGGCATCACCCGCTCGGATCTTCTGATCGTCAACAAGACCGACCTCGCGCCCCTGGTCGGCGCCGATCTCGGCATCATGGAATCGGACACGAAGCGGATGCGCGGCACCCGGCCCTACGTGTTCTCGTCCCTGCGCGACGGCCACGGGGCGGACGCCATCGCGCGCTTCGTGGTGGAGGCCGGCGGGCTGAACGCCTGAGCGGCCTTCTTCGGACGGACCGTCCTAAGACCGGCCCACCGGCGCCCTGGTCCCGGCCGACGTTCGTGCAGGCGACGCGGTGCGGAGGCGGTGGACCTGCCAGGTCAGCATCATGCTGGCCACCATCAGGGCGGCATGCAGCAGGTGGAGCAGAACGGGCGTCTCGTGCAGCGTGTCTGGCATCGGCGGGACCTGCGGGCGCATCCGGCGCGCCGGGAGCCGAGGCGTGCAACAAGCGGGCCAGACGTCCCCGCTCGGAAGGCCGGTCCCGCTTCAGGAACCCGGATCCGGCTCAGGAAGCCGGCTGCAGAGCCGCTCCCCGGGGCGCTACGTCCGGCGCCTCGAACGCCTTCGCCGAGACCAGGCGCGTCAGGACCGCGAGCAGGTCGGTCTGGGTGACGATTCCGAGGATGCGGTCGTCTGGAGCGGTGACCACCACCGCGTGGCTGTGGCCGTTGGTGAGGACCTCGACCAGGCTGAGCACCGGCGCGTCCGGCTCGGCCGTCCGCGCCTCCGACATCACCCGCGCCAGCTCCGGCACGGGATTTTGCCCCGAACGCCCCTCGCTCCGCAGCGACAGCTCGCGCAGACCGACCGTGCCGACGAGCTGGCCGGATTCCGACACCACCGGCAGCGTCCGGATGTTGTGCCGGAGCAGCAGGTCGCGGGCTCGCTCGGGCGATTCGTGCAGGCCGAGGGTGATCACGTCGCGGGACATCACCGCCCCGCAGGTCAGGGTTCCGTGGGTCCTCTGCAGGGCCTGGGCCTCGACCTCCCGCAGCAGACGGTCGAGGTCGGTGCGGTCGATGTCGAGGGTTTCGTTGAGGGTCAGCAGCGCCGCGTCGACGTCCCGGACGTTGAAGCCCACCCGCACCGGGGCGGGCGCGTCGGCGGTGCCGTGCGGGTTGACCGGGGTGGCGGGTGCGACGTGCGGATAGGTCCGCCCCGAGACCCGATGGAAGGCGATGCCGAGCCCGACCAGGATGAGGGAGTTGAGGCAGACCGGGACGAACGGGAACAGGAAGCCGGACGAGGCGATGGCGGGGCCGCCGATCAGGGCGGTCAGGGCGGCGGCTCCGCCGGGCGGATGCAGGCAGCGGGTGAACGACATCACGGCGATGGCCAGCGAGACGCCGACCCCGATGGCCAGGACCGGGTTGGAGATGAAATGCGCGGCCGTGACGCCGATCAGGGCTGAGATCGTATTGCCGCCGATGATCGGCCAGGGCTGGGCCAGGGGGCTGGCCGGTACGGCGAAGAGCAGCACCGCCGTCGCGCCCATGGGCGCGACGATCAGGGGAATGTGCGGCCCCTCCCCGACGATCCAGCCGCTGACGAGCCCCGTGAGGGCGATGCCGATGAGCGCGCCGAGGCAGCCGATCAGCCGCTCGCGCAGGGTCGCGCCGGCCAGGATCGGCCGGAACACCCGGGCGCTCAGGGATGATCCGAGAGGAACGCCTGCAGGGACACCACCGACAGGGATTCCGGTCCGGCGTTCAGGGCCAACCCCATGCGACATCTGACACCCCACATTCTCGCGCCGTCCGCCTTCTGTGTCGGCCATCGCCGACGATGCGGGTAGGCATCTCTGGTATACCAGCGAAAAACTGACAGACCGGCTCGGAAAATGCAACGCGCTTGGGCAGAATGCCTGCCATGAAGGCAGAGCCTTATGCCTGCCATGAAGGCAGATGCTTCGGCTTCAGATGCCCGCGTACCAGGGGAATCCGAGTTCGGCGACCATGCTGCCGCGACCCTGGCCGAGGCCGTCGACCCGGTCCACCGCCTCGATCGCGCTGAGATATTTCAGGCTCTTGTAGCCGAGCTGGCGTTCCACCCGCAGGCGGACCGGGGCGCCGTGCGCCACCGGCAGGGGGGCGTCGTTCATGCCGTAGGCCAGGATTGTCTGCGGATGGAGGGCATCGAACAGGTCGTAGCTGTCCCACCAGCCATCGACGCTGCGCACCACGATGAAGCGGGCCTCCGGCTTCAGGCCCACCGTGGCGAGCAGGTGGGCCAGCGGCACGCCCGTCCACTTGGCGATGGCCGACCAGCCCTGCTCGCAGGCGTGGAGGGTGATCTGTTTCCGGGCCGGCATCGCCCGGAGGTCGGCGAGGGAGAACGCGCCCGGGCGCTCGACGAGGCCGCCGACCGGGAGCCGCCAATCCGTGAATCCGAGGGCCTTGGAGCGCCGGTAATCGGAATGGTCCGGGTCCGTGGTGTTGATGGTCGGGAACACCGCCGAGATCGCCTCCGGCCCGAACTCGCGCACCAGGGGCTGGTGGCGCTGGAGCCAGCGCTGGACCGCGAAGGTCAGGCCGTTGCTCCAGTCGTAGGGGGTGGCGAGCCGCGACAGGGCCGGCGCCTCGCAGCCGCCGAGCAGCCCGGCGCCCAGCAGCGTGCCCGAACCAGCGAGGAGGCGGCGGCGCGAGAGGTCACGCATCGGGGGGCTCCGCAGCAGGAATTCGGGAAGGGGCTCGGGGAGGAACTCGGGGAGGAACTCGGGGAGGAATTCGGGAATCGTCTCGGGGAACGCGGAAGCGTCCGGTGATCATCGAGCGCATCAGGTTGCCGGCCCCGCCGACGAAGACCTGGGCCACGTGCACCACCAGGAACGCCACCAGCAGGCAGGCGGTGAGGAAATGCAGCGTGCGCGCCGATTGCCGGCCGCCGAACAGGGTGAACAGCTCCGGATAGGCGGCCGTGACGCCCGGCGACATGGTCAGCCCGGTGAGCACCATCAGGGGAAACAGGCCGAACAGCACCGCCAGGTAGGTGAACTTCTGCAGGGCGTTGTAGCGCAGGGCCTCGCGGCCGCGCGCCGGCCGGAGGCGGACATGGTCGGCGATCTCGCGGGCGAGGTGGCGCGGAGCGAGCTGGTCCCGGTCGGGGACGAGGTCTCGGGCGAAGTGGCCGCCCACGAAGGCGACGATGCCGTAGACGATCCCGTTGAGCACCAGCACCCAGGCGGCGAGGAAGTGCAGGTTGCGGCCCCAGCCCGTCTGTTCGAGGTTGACCGGCAGCGGCAGGTCGAGGGCGGCCGGCGCCCCGTTGGCCCCGGTCTCGCCCCAGAACAGGCGCGGCAGGGCGAGCAGGATCGCGACGCCGCTGACCAGCAGGGCCAGGAACGCGGCGGCATTGAGCCAGTGGGTCAGCCGCACCCAGGCGGCGTGGCGATGGACCAGGGACGGGTCCGGAGCCTCTGCCGGGGGCGCCCGCCTCACGCGGGGGCCTGCGGGGCCGAAACCGGAGGCCCCTGCAGCACGTCGAGGCGGTAGCGCTCGGTGCGGCTCTGGTGGCGGGGCGTCAGGCCGGGCGCCGTCAGCCCGATCAGGGTTTCCACGGCCGCATCGGCGCTGAGGGGAAAGTCCGTCTCACCGAGCCAGTGCACCAGGACGACCTCGCCCCCGGGCTTCAGCGACGCGGTGAGATGTTGGGCGATCCGGGACAGGTCCTCGGGGGTGAAGAAGTACAGCACCTCCGACAGCAGCACGAGGTCGAACCGGCCGGGCGGCCATTCATCCGGCACCGCCGCCCGCAGGAAGTCGACCTGCGGGCTGTCGGCGCAGCGCGCGCGGGCAGTGTCGAGGGCGCTCTCGGCCACGTCGAGGGCGAGCAGGCGCCCGCAGCGATAGGCGAGGCGCCGGGTCATGACGCCGATCGAGCAGCCGATCTCCAGGGCCTCGGCGTAGGTCGGCCGGCCGAGCGCCGCCAGGGTGGCGGCGTACTTGGCGTGCTCGTAGGGCGAGGTGGTGAAGTCCCAGGGATCGGGATTGGCGGCGTAGAGGTCGGTGAAATAATCCGCCGGCAATGTCCGGGTGGCGCGTGTCGGGATGGAGCCGGTCATGAAAGCCTCGCCGATGGGACGCACGGCCCCGAGCCTGAAGCGGACGGGAGGGGAATCGGTGGTCCGGACGCCATCATGCGCGGACCGCGCTGCACCTCAAACACCCGCCGATCGCGCCTCTGGCGCGGGCATCCCGGGGGGATCACGCCACAGGAGGTCCGCCGGCCGCGCCTCGGCGAGGATATGGGCCGCCGCGGCGGTGAGCGCCCGGTCCGGCCCGGGCTGGCGCAGGTAGGTCGCCAGGTCCCGTGCCAGGCGCTCCAGGGGATGCGGGCTGAGGAAGCCCGAGAGCCCGACCGAGCGCTGGGCCCGCTCCAGCACGTCGAGCCCGGCCCGTTCCACCGCCAGACGGGTGAGGTTGACGTAGGCGATCACCCGCTCGGGCTCCGCCGCCGGGTCGCTGGCCAGCACCGCCGCCCGGGCCACGAACAGGCGCGCCGTTTCCACCGCGATCGCGGCCTCCCCGAGGCGGGCGGCCTGGTGCGGGTCGCCGCCGCGTCCGGTGGCCCGGAGATGGGTCCGCAGGGCGTCGAACACCGCCTCGATGCCGCCGAGCTGCACCGCGGCGAAGCGCCAGGCCCCGCCGGAGAAGTGCGGCTCGGCGAAGTAGGCGTCCGGTCCGCCGACGAAGCCGCCCGGATCGGCGGGCAGGCCGGTGAAGTCGAGGATGCCCGAGGTCGAGGCGCGCATGCCGTGGGCCTGCCAGCCGGAAAGGTCGGCCCGGGTCCCGGCCACGAGGTTGGCCACCAGCATCTGCTGGCGCCCGTCCGGCCGGCGCGCGGTGACGAGGGGGCGGGTGACCGATCCGGCCCCGGAGGCGAACGACTTGACCCCGCGCAGCCGCCAGCCAGCCCCGGCTCCTTGCGGGGCTTCCGAGCCTTCCAGGCCTTGCAAGTCTTCGACGCCCGGCAAGTCTTCCACGCCCGGCACGTCTTCCAGACTGAGGCCGCCGGTCTGGGGCTGGGTGTTCCAGACCCCGAACAGGTGCCCGGCCCGGACGTCGCCTGCGAGGCGCTCGGCCACCGCCGGGTCGGCGTAGCGCAGGATCAGCAGCAGGGCGTTGACGTGGCCCTCATAGAGTCGGCCGAGGGCGAGGCTGCCGCGCCCGACCCGCGCCAGGACGTCGGCGAGGACCGGCGCCCGCTCGGGCGCGTCGAGGCCGGCGCCGCCGAGGGACACCGGCAGCGGCGCCGCCAGCAGTCCGGCCTCGTATGCGTGGGCCACGTCTTCGGCCGGAAACCCGCCCGCGCGGTCGAGGGCGTCGGCGCGCTCGCCGGCCCGGTCCGCCACCGCCCGGGCCGCCGCCAGAATCCTCGCCGGGTCGGGGGCCGAGCAGTCCTGAAGATGTCGATGAAGGGGGATGAAGTTCATGGACAGCACATGGATCACGCCCGCGCGATCTCCAGACGCTGATTGCGTACACAAGCTCCGTTTTTCCGCGTCGAAGCCCGGTTCTCCCGCGTCAAAAAGCACCTGGGTTGCCGAGGCGCACGACGGCGCGGCGGGGGCGCCGCCGCGCTCCGTCCGGTTCCCCCGCGTCAGCTCCAGGCGTGGAAGGGCGGGTTCACGCCGTTGAGGGCGTGATTGCCGACGATCGCGTATTTCCAGCGCACGGGGTCGTGGAGGGTGTGGGTACGGGCGTTGCGCCAGTGCCGGTCGAGGTTGTGCTCGGCCAGGGTCGAGCGGGTGCCGGCGAGCTCGAACAGGGTGTTGGTCGTGCTCAGAGCCACCTCGGTGGTGAGCACCTTGGCCTCCGCCACCGCCAGCTGCGCCGCCGCCACCGTGTCGGCCTGCGGTGCCGCCACGGCGGCGTCGAGGGCGAGGCCCGCCCGGTCGAGCAGCGCCTCGGCCGCGTGCAGCCGGATGGTCAGGTCGCCGACGATGCGGATGGTGTGGGGGTCGTCGGAGGCCCGCTCCAGGCCGCTGTCGACCCAGGGGCGCGACCGGGTGCGCACGAACTCGATGGTCTCGGCGAGCGCCGCCCGGGCGATGCCCGCATCCACGGCCGCCTGGATGATCTGGAAGATGGCCCCGTCGGCGCTCGGGGCGGCGTAGCCCTTCCAGGCCGGCACCAGATGGGTCTTGGGCACCCGCACGCCGTCGATCCGCACCGTGCCGCTGGCGGTGGTGCGCTGGCCGAAGCTCGACCAGTCGTCGATCACCGTGAGGCCCGGGGCGTTGCGTCCGGCGATGGCGTACCAGGCCCGGCCCGCGTCATCGAGGGCCACGATGGGCACGAGATGGGCCAGCAGCGCGCCGGTGGCGTAGAACTTGGTGCCCTGGACCACGACGTGGTCGCCGTCCTCGACGAAATGCGTCTTGAAGTCGGCGGCACGCGGCGTGCCCATTTCCGAGAAGGCGTTGCCGAAGCGGGTGCCGGCCAGCACCAGCCCGAACAGCAGCGCCTTCTGGTCCGCGTCCGACACCGTGTCGATCGCCGCCACGATGCCGAGGTGGTTCTGAGCGATCTGGCCGATCGACGGGTCGCCCGCCGACACGATGGCGATGACCTGGGCCACGGTCCGGTACGACAGCCCCGGCCCGCCCTGCGCCCGCGGCACGTTGATCGACCACAGGCCGCTCTGCGAGAACGCGTCGAGTTCGGCCAGGGGGCGGCGCCCGGTGCGGTCGCGCTCCGAAGCGCCGGCCCGGAACCCCTCCGCCAGCGCGTGGGCGATCCGCAGGGCCTCGGCGGCGTCGCGGACGATGTGGGCCGGGGCGGCGGGGCGCTCGGGACCGGGCGCCCCGGTGGGCCAGCGATGGGTCTCCCGTGATGTCTGGCTGGCGGCGATGTTCGGGCTGACGGCGATGGTCATGGCGTGTCTCCGGATCGGGGGCGGTTCGGCGGAGGGCCGCGCGTCAGGCGGCCCGCGCCCGTTCGCGGCGGGCCGCCTCCAGGGCGCGCACCCGCGGGATCACGTGTTCGCCGAAATAGGCCACGTCCTCCTGGAAGTGCAGGAAGGCCAGCAGCGCCAGGTCGGCCCCGGCATCCTTGAGCGCCACAATGCGCGCGGCGATCTGGTCAGGCGTGCCGATCAGGTTGGTCTTGAAGCCGTCATTGTACTGGACGAGGTCCTCGAAGCTCGATTTCGCCCAGTTGCCCTCCCCTTCCGGCGAGGCCTTGCCGGCGTTCTTCGCCTCGTGGCCGAAGGCCTTCACGGCGTCCGGGTCGGCCTGGTCGATGATCTCCCGCAGGACGGCCTGTGCCTCTTCCTCGGTGTCGCGCGCGATGACGAAGGCGTTGACGCCCACCTTCACCGCATGCCCGTTGGCCTTCGCCTTGGCCTGGAGGTCGTCGACCTGGGCCCGCAGGCCCTCCGGCGTGTTGCCGTTGGTGAAGTACCAGTCGGAGACGCGGGCGGCCATGTCGCGGGCGGCGCGCGAGGAGCCGCCCTGGAAGATCTCCGGCTGCGGGTCGGCCGGCTTCGGCCGCAGGGTGTAGTCGCTGTAGCGGTAGAAATCGCCCCGGAAGGTGAAGTTGTCCTGGGTCCAGATCCCCCGCAGGGACCGGATGAACTCCTCCGAGCGGCGGTAGCGCTCGTCGTGGTCGAGCCACGGCTCGCCGATGGCGCGGAACTCGCCCGAGAACCAGCCCGAGACCACGTTGACGGCGATGCGGCCTTCCGAAAGCTGGCTGATCGTGGCGATCTGCTTGGCGGCCAGCGTCGGGTTCCACGGGCCGGGCAGCAGCGCGGCGATGACCTTCAGCGTGCTGGTGGCGGCCAGCAGCGCGTGGCTGAAGGCGACGGATTCATGCTGATACTCGGCGCCGTATCCGGCGGTGAAGCGGATCTGCGTCAGGGCGTAGTCGAACCCGGCGGCCTCGGCGATCTGCGCGAGGCGGCGGTTGTAGGGGCCGTCCCAGCTCGTGCGCTGGGGAATCTTGCTGATGACGAGGCCGCCCGAGACGTTGGGCACCCAGTAGGCGAAGCGGATCGGATCGCTGTCGTCGTGGTGCGGCGGTTGGAAGCTCATGTTCGGATCCATGCGTTTTCAGCGGGCGCGCAAGGTCGGCGGCCCGGCAGGTTGGGTTTTCGGATTGAATACAAAAGACGAGGCGTCGACATGATTGCCTCACGTCTCCGTGACGCCGAGGCCTGGACTTGGTCTTTGTTGGTGCTTGCTGTTCCTCGTCTAGAATTGCCCGGACGCGTGTCCGCGTCAAAGGAAGCAAACGGCTTTTTTCAGGCCTCCGGCGAAAACCCGTTCCCCCGAACGCGACCGGCGCCGAAGGTTTGTGTCGTGGGGCTGTTCGGGGACCGGCGCGCCGCTGCGGCCCGGTCATGCGCGCGCCTTCCGGGCAGGTCCGGGGCGCGGGACAGGGCTGATCCGGCGCCGACGATGCCCGGATTGCGGGCGCTGCCGGGATGCCGAATTCAGTTGCCGGGGCCGGATTGCTTGTTCCGGCGCCTTTCTGGGCAGCTGAATGCTGATAAGGTGGGCAATATCGAAAATTTGCCGATCTTGTAAGCTTGCCCTTCAAAATGACATTGCTTCGCGAAACCGGTCGTTTAAGCACGCGTTAATTCATCGCCCCTTACGTTTGGCTCCATCTCCAAGGGATCGCCGAAGTCTCCGATCTCGGTTCACCCAGGACTTTCATCCAGGAACACCGTCCATGCTGGCCGCGTCCCGACGACCGCTCGTGGTTCTCCTTGCCGGAGACGAGCTGACCCGTTCCATCACCACGAGTTGCCTCGAGATGTCGGGCTACGACGTGCTCGGCGCCCGCACCGCCGGCGAGGTCGAGAGCCTGCTGCTCGCCCGGCCGGACGAGGGCCGGGTCGACGTGCTGGTGACCGATGCCGACGTGCGCGACACGGTGGACGGATTGTCCCTGGCGGGCGTGGCCCGCTGCCTCGATCCGACCGTAGGGGTGATCTACACCGTCCGCTCGCCGCGCCGCCTCGACGGCGAGGCCCTGGAGCCGGGCGCCCTGCGCCTGCGCACGCCCTATCACGGCCACCAGCTCGTCGCCCTGATCACCGACCTCCTGGCCAGCCCGGCCAATCGACGCGAGCAGGCCCGCGCGGCCGCGTGAGTCGGGGGGCTGCGCCCCCGACCGCCTGCCCGTTTCACACCGCGCCGATTCCACCCGCCCGTTGCCCGTTGCCCGTCCGCCTCTGCGCGTCTCGATTCACACACCTGATCTTGCCGGCAGACCGCGTCCCTCTCCCCCGTGTGGTGGGGAGAGGTTCGGCGTGGCGGTGGTTGGGTGACCCTCAGCCGGCGGAGGCTGGCGGGGCCCCCCCCACCCCCAGCTCCAACGCCGCCCCACAGGCGCGACGGATCGCGGGCAGGCCCGGGATCCGCTGGGGAGCAGGGCCGCGTCGCGGTGAGATGCCGTGAATCCAGGAGCCCGTGGAGAGGGAGCGTGCCCGTCCCCGACGCACCGGCCCAGGCGCCCGCCCCCGGTCGCCAACCCCCAATGTCCAACCCGCCTGTCCGTCCGGCGCCGGGCGGTGTATCAGGC
>NZ_JAGHKN010000041.1:0-45611 GCF_023093475.1 Methylobacterium sp. 37f | reverse complement strand
ACTGCGTCCAGGACGCGAATGCGCAGATCGTGACTGTAGGCACGGGCCATGGCGATCTCCCTGACGAACCTTCAGGGATCAACGCTCACCTCGCCGCAACGACTCAGGGATCGTGGAAAACGCTCTAGACGCGTCGGTCTCACCCGACTGTGACCGCGCGGCGGGCAACGATCCGGGCTGAGACAACTTGGGCAGGGGTGACGCCACGTTCGGGGCGCGCTTTTCATCCCTGACTCACGAGTGTTTGATGACGCCTCAATTTTGGCTTTGGCTCGGCTTTGCCGGCATGGCGGCGGGGGCCGCCGCGATCCTGTTCCTGGGCAAGCGCCGCACCGAGGCCGAGGAGGCGGATACGATCATCCACGGGATCGTGCCGATCATCGCCGCCTGTTCCTATTTCGCGATGGCGACCGGGCAGGGCAACATCCTTCTCCCGGCCGGTCCCGAGGCGGCCGACACCGCGCGCCAGTTCTATTTCGCGCGCTACATCGACTGGACCTTCACCACGCCCCTGCTGCTCCTCGGCCTCGCGCGCACCGCGATGCATTCGGGCATGCGCCGCCCGGCCGTCGTCTGGGGTCTGATCGGCTCCGATCTGATCATGATCGTCACGGCCCTGGCCTTCGGCCTGTCCACGGTCGCCTGGATCAAGTGGACCTGGTTCGCCATCTCGTGCGGCGCGTTCGCGGCGGTGTTCTACGGGATCTTCGTCCAGCTGCGCGAGGAGAACGCGGCTGAGCGGGCCGACGTGCAATCCGATTTCCGGCGCAACGCCGTGTTCCTGACCGCGGTGTGGTGCGCCTATCCGGTGGTGCTCCTCGTCGGACAGGACGGTCTCGGCATCCTGTCGCCGGCCGTGGCCCTGGCCGTCGTGGCGATCCTCGATCTCACCGCCAAGGTCGTCTACGGCATCATGGCCACCCGGGAGACCACCCGCGCCGTCGACCGCGACCTCGCCGAGGGCCGTGCCACGGCGACGCCCCTGCGCCGGGCGGCCTGACGGAATGGCGGCGCGCGCGTCCATCCCGTTCCGCGGGATACCGGTTCGAACGCGCCGCCGGATCTGGGCGGGGTCGGAGGCGTGGCTGCTGCCGGCAGCGGGTGCGCTCGTCGCGCTCGTGCTGGTCGCCTCTACCCTCCTGCCGCGCGAGGCCTCCTGGCTCGTCGCCCTCACGGTCGTCATCGTCCTCGGTGTCCCGCACGGCGCCCTCGACGGCGCGGTGGCGGCGCCCCTGCTGCGCCCACGCTATGGCCGGGCCTGGTTCGGGATCTTCGCGGTCCCGTATCTCGGCCTCGCGGCGCTGGTTCTCGTCGCCTGGCAGATCGCGCCCCGCGTCACCCTGGCGGGCTTCCTCGCCCTCTCGGTGATGCATTTCGGGGAGGAGGATGCCGGCCCGGGGCGGCCGTTCGAGGCCCTGGTGCGCGGGGCTCTGCCGATCGCGCTGCCGGCTCTGCTGCGCCCCGACGAGACGGCCGGCCTTTTCGCTGCCGTCACGCGGGTCGCCCTCCCGCAACTCCCGGTCTGGTGGAGCGCCGCGTCGTGGCTCTGGCTGGGTCTGGCGGCCTGCTGGATCGTCGGCCAGCGCCGTCGTCCGACAATGCTGGCCGAGATGGCCGCGCTCGCCTGCGCCTTCTGGCTGCTGCCGCCGCTTGCCGCCTTCACCCTGTACTTCGTCGGTCTGCACGGACCCCGTCACATGCGCGCCCTGGTGCGCGACCCGCACCGGGCGCCCGGCATCGACACGATGCCGCGGGCGGTGCGCGCGTCGCTGCCGGTGTTCGGCCTGACGCTCCTGATCGGCGCCGGGCTGTGGCCGCTCTACGCCGCCGGGTCCCCGGATGCCGCCGCCGCCCTGCTGGCCCTGACGCTGCAGATGCTCTCCGCCCTGACCGTGCCGCATGTCCTGCTCGACCGGCTGGCGGGCCGGCTCGGAGCCTCGTCGCTGGAGGTCCCGGCTTGCGCCCCGATCAGGCGCCCGCAGCCGGCACCGTCTCGGCGGTGAATCTGGCGAACCCCTTGGCGCGCAGGTCGCAGGCCGGGCACTGGCCGCAGCCGTGGCCCCAGGGATGGCGGTCGCCGCGGGTGCCGAGATAGCAGGTGTGGCTGTCCTCGACGATGAGGTCGACGAGCGCCCGGCCGCCGAGGTCTTCGGCCAGCCGCCAGGTCTCGGCCTTGTCGATCCACATCAGCGGCGTGTGCAGCAC
Source organism: Methylobacterium sp. 37f (assembly GCF_023093475.1). Lineage (NCBI taxonomy): Bacteria > Pseudomonadati > Pseudomonadota > Alphaproteobacteria > Hyphomicrobiales > Methylobacteriaceae > Methylobacterium > Methylobacterium sp. 37f. Next base: position 43,406 of record NZ_JAGHKN010000041.1, on the reverse strand, counting down.
GAAGCGGCGATCCATGCCGAGGTTGAGCGCCACCTGCAGCGCCTTGATGGTGTCGTCCCGGCAATCCGGGTAGCCGGAATAATCGGTCTCGCACATGCCGCCGACGAGATGCGTCAGCGACCGACGGTAGGCGAGCGCCGCCGCGAAGGTGAGGAACAGCAGGTTGCGGCCCGGCACGAAGGTGTTGGGCAGACCGCCCGCCTCGAACGCGATGGCGGTATCGCGGGTCAGCGCGGTCTCGGAGACCTGCCCGAGGGCGTCCAGCGCCAGGGTGTGATCCTCCCCGAGGCGCGCCGCCCATTCGGGTTTCAGGGCGGCGATGCCCCGCCGCAGGGTGTCCCGGCAGTCGAGTTCGATGCGGTGGCGCTGGCCGTAATCGAAGCCCAGCGTCTCCACGCGCTCGAAGCGCTCCAGGGCCCAGGCAAGGCAGGTCGTCGAATCCTGTCCCCCGGAGAACAGGACCAGGGCGCTGCCCGCGCTCATCGGTGGCTCTCGCCCTCGTACTCGGCCCAGGACATCGGCGTCTCGTAGACCTTCACGGAGGAGAGGGCCGGCAGCGCCGCCTTAGTGCGCTCCCAGATCCAGGCCGCGATGTGCTCGGCGGTGGGATTCTCCAGCCCCTCGATCTCGTTGAGGCAATAATGGTCGAGGCGGGCCAGGACCGGCGCGAAGGCGTGCTCCACGTCGAAGAAATCCACCACCCAGCCGGTGGCCGGGTCGACGGCGCCCGAGAGGGTGAGTTCGACCCGGTAGGAATGCCCGTGCATGCGGTGGCAGCGATGGGTCTCGGGCACGTTCGGCAGGCGGTGGGCCGCCTCGAAGGTGAAGGCTTGGGTGATTTTCATCGGGTGATCTTCATCGTGCGAGCGGACGGGATCCTGCGGGGTTCCTCACGGAATCCCGATGATCTTGTGGGTCTGGAGCGACAGGCGCCAGCGCGCGTCGCGCCGGCAATAGGCCACGGCCTCGGCGGTGTTGGCGAGCCGGTCCGGCCCGTCCATCGGCTGGAGCCAGTGGTGGCGGAAATCGAGATCCGCGAAGGCGTCCGGGGTGGCCTCGGCCTGCGGGAAGACCAGCTTCAGCTCGTGGCCGCTGCGCTGGACGATGGGGTTGCCCGCCTTCGGGCTGACGCAGATCCAGTCGATGCCCGGCGGGGCCGCCAGGGTGCCGTTGGTCTCGACCGCGATCTCGAAGCCCTGCGCGTGGACGGCGGCGATCAGGGCCTCGTCGAGCTGGAGCAGGGGCTCGCCGCCGGTGAAGACGACGTAGCGGTGGCGCGGCCCGCCCGCCCAGGTTTTCGCGATGGCGTCGGCCAGATCCGGCGCGGTGGAGAACCGCCCGCCGCCCTCGCCATCCATCCCGATGAAGTCGGTGTCGCAGAACCGGCAGGCGGCGGTGGCGCGGTCCTCCTCGCGGCCGGACCAGAGATTGCAGCCGGCAAAGCGGCAGAACACCGCGGCGCGGCCCGCCTGCGCGCCCTCGCCCTGGAGAGTGTGGAACAGTTCCTTGACCGCGTAACCCATCACGTCCTCGGCGCCCGACCCCGCATCGACCCGGCCGGCGCTCCTTAAGCCTTGCAAGACTCTCGTGCCATCGGCCGGCGCCCGGCAGAACCCCGGCGCCTGCCAAAGATGGCTCCCGCGCACATAAGGGCCGTGCGGCGTCGGCACCACAGCGCCGAGGCGGCACCCACCCATGCGCTGGACCGGCCTATACCATGTAATTGCCGACTCCTCGCATCTGCGAGACGGTCCGCCATGCTGTTGCCACGGAACCCGTCTTGATGGGGGTCGTGCCACCCTCCGGCGACCTGCGCATCGGCGCTTGATGCCGCCCCAGGTCGATGGCATGCAAGCTTGGCCGTTGACCGGCCGTCCTCCCGGGCCGATCCTCGATCGCGCCGTTGCGTTCCTTTCTGAGACAGGCCTGATGTCGAACGGATTGTTGAGGCGGCTCGTCGTTGGTCTCGCGGTGGCGGCGGGATTGCTCGGCGCCGGACCCGCGAGCGCCGTGACGGCCCCGATCCTGGTGGTCGACGTCGATTCCGGCAAGGTGATCTACGGCCAGGCGGCCACCGACCCGTGGTTTCCCGCCTCCATCACCAAGCTGATGACCGCCTACGTCGCCCTCGACCTGGTGCGGCAGGGCAAGCTCTCCCTCGACACGCTCCTGACGATCTCGCCGGCGGCCGCCGCCGAGCCGCCCTCGAAGATGGGCTTCCGGCCGGGCACCAAGCTCACCCTCGACAACGCCCTGAAGATCATCATGGTCAAGTCGGCCAACGACGTGGCCTGGGCGATCGGCGAGAATCTCGGCGGCTCGGTCGAGGGCTTCGCCCAGATGATGAACGAGACCGCCCAGCGCATCGGCATGCGGGAAAGCCGCTGGACCAATCCGAACGGCCTGCCGGATGCCCGGCAATGGACCTCGGCCCGCGACATGGCCGTTCTCGGCCGCGCCCTCATCCGCGATTTCCCCGAGAGCCGGGCTTTGTTCTCGATCAGCGCCATCCAGTTCGGCCGCTCGGTCATGGCCAATCACAACGGCCTGCTCGGGCGCTATGCCGGCGCCGACGGCATGAAGACCGGGTTCATCTGCTCGGGCGGCTTCAACGTGGTGGCCACCGCGACTCGCAACGGCCGCCGCATCCTCACGGTGGTGATGGGCCAGCCCAGCGCCCGCGAGCGCGACCTGAAGGCCGCCGATCTGTTCGATTACGGCTTCGGCCAGTCCCCGGGTTGGGGTGCCCAGACCCTCGACGCCCTGCCGACCTCGGGCGTCTCCGAGCCTCCGGACCTGCGGCCCTATATCTGCGACCGCAAGAAGCCGATGCCGGTGGACGAGGGCCAGGGCGCCATCACGGCGAGCGCGGGCGCCGCCGGAGCCAGCGCCGACAACGCCAACGCGCAGCTGATGGCCGCCGCCGCGCCGCCCTCCGCGGCGCTGGCCTTCGCCACCATGAACAGCGCGGCCCTGCGCAACCGCGCCCTGCCGCCGCGCGCGCCGCTGCAGCCGATCCTGGTCTGGATCGGGCGCGATCCGGCCGAAGGCGCCATCGCGCTCAACGAGCAGGAAGAGGCCGAGAAGGCCGAGAAGGCGGCCAAGGTCGCCGAGGCCCGCAAGGCCAAGCTCGACGCGGTCGCGGCCAAGCGCGAGGCGGCCCAGGCTGCCCGACAGGCGAAGGGCGCCGCAGCCGGATCGGCGAAGACGGCTGCCAATCCCGCCACCAATCCCGCCACCAAGCCCGAGCCGAAGAAGGCGCTCGCCCGCGGCAAGGCCGGCGTTCCGGCCACGGCCAGCGCCTACGCTCCCGCCGACTCGACGCCCGTGCTGGAGGGCGCCCCGAAGCTGAAGGTCGGCACCGTCAAGAAGCCGGCGGCGAAGGTGGCCCCCAAGGCTGGGGGCAAGACCGATGCGAAGGCCGAGCGCAAGCCGGCCGGTGCCGCCGCGAAGGCGAAGGCCACCAAGTCGGCCGGCAAGGCCCAGGCCGACGAGTAGGACGGCCTCCCGGCATTCGCGTTCGCGTCGCGCGGGCGGGTTGATGGCCGGGCGGGCTATCGCACGCCCACGCTCGGCCCCCGAGCCGTCCACCTTCGGTCAGCGCGCGACGAGGGCAGAGCGCATTGCTGACGTGCTCGCCCACAGGCCCGATGCAACACCGCGTCATTCCGGGGCCGCGGAGCGGAGCCCGGAATCCAGACACGCAGGGGGTGCAGAACTTTCCACCGTCGGCGGATCTGGATTCCGGGCTCGCCTGCGGCGCCCCGGAATGACGATGTGCTTCATACGCGGCCTTCCATCAGGAAGGACTCTCGCGGCCGCGACAGGCGGGCTTCACGAGCGATTCGACAGAGCAACCCCGCCGGCCGGTGCAAAGCTCCACCGATACGCCACCGCACCGGGTGCGTTCTGTAACATTATAACACTCGCGAGGATTGAGCGGGGCGGCCGAGAGGGCTAGGTCAGGGTTATGACCGACCTGTCCCAGCCCGATCCCCGCGCCCCCGAGCCGATCCCGCTCACGGTCCTCACCGGATTCCTCGGCGCCGGCAAGACGACGCTGCTCAACCGGATGCTGCGCGATCCGGCCCTGGCCGACACCGTGGTCATCGTCAACGAGTTCGGCGAGATCGGCCTCGACCATCTGCTGATCGAGCGGATCGACGAGGACATGGTCCTGCTGGGCGCCGGCTGCCTGTGCTGCACCGTGCGCGGCGACCTGATCGCCACCCTGGAAGACCTGCTGCGCAAGCGCGACAACGGCCGTATCCAGCCGTTCCGCCGGCTGGTGATCGAGACGACCGGCCTCGCCGATCCCGCCCCGATCCTGCACGCCCTGATCTACCACCCTTACGTCGTGATCCGGTATCGCCTGCAGGGCGTCGTCACGGTGGTCGATGCCGTCAACGGTGCCTCGACCCTCGATGCCCATGTGGAGGCGGTGCGGCAGGTGGCGGTGGCCGACCAGATCGTGGTGACGAAGCGCGATCTCGCCGCCGATGACGGCCGCGCCCTGGAGACCCGGCTGCGCGCCCTGAACCCGACCGCCCCGTTCCGGGACGCCGCGGTCGCCCCGGGCGATCTCCTCGGCGGCCTGTTCGGCCTCGACGGCAAGAGCGCCGATGTGCGCGCCTGGCTCGGAGCCGAGGTCGAGCGGGAAGCGCACCAGCATCACGATCACGGCCACCACCATGGCCATCATCATCACGATGTGAACCGCCACGATGCGTCGATCCGGGCCTTCAGCCTCGCCAGCGACGCGCCCGTGCCCCGGGCCGCCTTCGAGATGTTCCTCGATCTCCTGCGCTCGGCCCACGGGCCGAACCTGCTGCGCCTGAAGGGGCTCGTCGCCCTGGCCGACGCGCCCGAGCGGCCGCTGGTGGTGCACGGAGTCCAGCACATCATCCACGCGCCGGTGCATCTCGACGCCTGGCCGGATGCCGACCACCGCTCGCGCCTCGTGCTGATCGTGCGCGATCTCGACCCGGCCTTCGTCACACGGCTGTGGGACGCCTTCCTCGGCCGGCCGCGCGTCGATGGCCCGGATGCCGAGGCCCTGACCAACAATCCGCTCGCCATCCCGGGCGGCTGAGCCGGCTCCGGTTTCGTCCGCCGTCGAGGCCCGTTCGTCCGGAATCGGGCGGCATCGTTCTTGAGACCTCTCCCCCAACCAGCGCCTCCGGGCGCTCCATTGTTCCAGAATGGAACATCGGCGGGATCGGATCGAGACGATGAGACAGCTTTTCACGGTCATCGAAGGCGGCGCGGGGCGGATGGCAGCCCCGGCGAGTGGCGCGAGCCCAGTGTCTCCGGCCCCGGCCGCCAGCGCCTGGCGCATCGACCTCCGGCGGGCGGCGGCCTTCAGCGACGGCGAGATCGCGGCCTGGCGCGCCCTCCTGGTGCGGGTGCGGGTGGCCGACCCGGTCCATGCCGATCCAGATTACCTGCTGTCGGCGGCCCAGCATCAGGCCGGCGGGCGCGATCTCGTCTTCGCCCTCGCATGGCGCACCGGCAACGGCCCCGACCAGCTTGCCGCGATCGTGCCCCTGGCCATGCCGCACACGCTCTGGGGTCAGGCCCGGATCGCGCCGTGGCAGCCGCACGGGACCACCGTCACGCCGACCATCGCGCCCGACAGCGTCGGCGAGGTCCGGGAGGCCCTGGCCGATCACCTGCGGGCGTTGCGTCCGAGGGCCGTGCTGGTGCTCGAATCGGCCGTGGACTCCCCGAAGGCGCCCGAGGGGCCGAGGCTCCTGCGCGCGGTGATCCGGCGCGCCAGCATCCCGACCCACAGCCTGATCGGGGTACGCACCGTTCCGGCCGCGTCCCGGGTGGAGCGGATCAGCGATCCCTATCGGGTTCGCGATGCGGTGGAGGAATTCCTGCTTCTCGACGCCCAAGTCTCGGCCGCGCCGATCATCGGCGATCCGTCCGAGGCCGCCCTGGTCCGGGTGGTGACGCGCCTGTTCGCGCAGCGCCGACAGGTCACCGTCGCGCTGACGCGGCGGGGCGACGCGGTCGTCGCCGCCAGCATCACCCTGGGGCACGGCGCCGAGGCGGTGGTCTGGCGCCGCGTGTCCGAGGATGCCTCCACCGGGGTCGCCCCGCAGCGCGCCGACCGCTCGGCCTGAGCCGCGCCGCCGTCCTCTACTCGTCCTCGCCGAATTTGTTGGCGAGCAGATCGGCGATGGCGCTCATGCAGCTCTCGGCGTCGCTGCCCGCGGTCACCACCGCGATCGAGGTGCCCTGCGCCGCCCCGAGGGTCAGCAGGCCCATGATCGAGCGCCCCCCCACCGTCTCGCCCGAGCGGGTGACGGTGACGGCGGCGTCGAATCGCTCCACCGTCTGGACGAACTTCGCCGAGGCCCGGGCGTGCAGGCCGCGCCGGTTGATGATCGGCAGCACCTGGATCAGGCCGCCCTCGGGCACCGGCGGAAGGGTGTCCTCGGCGTCGTCTTCGTCGTGACTCATGGGCGTTGGCCGTTCCCTCGCTGGCGAACCGCGCCGCGTCGCACGGCCTCGGCGGGTCCCCGCATCGCGCGGGTCCCTGAAATGCCTGTAAGCTGTGGTGGGGGCGTAAGAAAGGCTATTTGCCGGCGAGCACGCGCGAGGCGACGTTGATGTATTTCCGGCCCGCCTCCTGGGCGTGCAGGACGGCATCGCCGAGGGGCTCGGCATCGCGCACGCTGGCGAGCTTGATCAGCATCGGGAGGTTGATGCCGGCCACGACCTCGACCTGTCCGCCGTTCATGCACGAGAGGGCAAGGTTCGAGGGCGTGCCGCCGAACATGTCGGTGAGCACGACGACGCCCTTGCCCGTATTCACGCGGCCGACGGCCGTCATGATGTCGAGCCGGCGCAGCTCCATATCGTCCTCGGGACCGATGGTGATGGTCTCGATCTGCTTCTGCGGCCCGACGACGTGTTCAAGGGCAGCCTTGAACTCGGTCGCCAGCAGGCCGTGGGTGACGAGCACCATTCCAATCATCGACGCGGGTTCCAACGCCTTGTGAGCGGAGCCGCCATTTTGTGCAGCGCACGGTCGAGCGCAAGGTGATTGCGGCGTTTTGTATGCTCGGCCGTCATCATCATGCCACGGTGGTGGCTCCGGCGCTACGGTCCCGGGTCCGGCGGCAGCGTCAGGATCGGCCGGTGCGTCCCAAGCGCCACGCCGCCGCAGCCCGCGAGGGCGTCGAGGACGAGGCGCGGCCCGAGCCCGGACCGCAGCAGGCCCGTATCGAGGCGCAGGGCCGGCAGGGCGCGATCGAGCAGCACGACGGACGCCAGGGGGCGCTCCGGCAGGCGGGGGAGTTCCGCCACGAGATCGACGACGAGGCGGACCGGCACCGACGACAGGGTGTCGTTGGCGCGCAGGAGCCCGAGGCCCCGCACCTCGATGCGGTCGGCGAGCACCGGATCGGCATGCGCGATCACCGCTGTGCCGTCGCAGGTGAGCCGGACGCGGTCGTCGGCCACGAGGGCGGCCGGCGTACCCACCAGGGCAGCCCTGTCGAGAAGCAGGAGCGCCAGGGTCGACTTGCCCGACCCCGAGGGACCGCGGATCAGCAGGCCGGCCCGGCCGAGGGCGATGCAGCTGGCATGCACCGCTTCGCTCCGGTGCGACGGGTCGGGCATCGCCGCGCCGGCCTCCGGGCTCAGCGGGCCGCCGCCGGCAGGCGCACGATGAAGCGGGCGCCGCGCACCGTCGGCTCGCCGTCCTCGTCGGCCGGACCCGGGCGGTTTTCGGCCCGGATCGTGCCCCGATGGGCCTGGACGATCTGGCGCGAGATCGAGAGGCCGAGGCCGGAATTCTGACCGAACCCCTGCTCGGGACGGTCGGTATAGAAGCGCTCGAAGATCCGCTCCAGGGCATGTTCGGGGATGCCCGGCCCCTCGTCCTCGACGATCAGCTCCACGTCGTTGCGCACCCGGCGCAGGGCCACCCGCACCTTGGCGTCGGGGGGCGAGAACGAGCGGGCATTGTCCAGGAGGTTGTTGACCACCTGCCCGAGCCGGCTGTCATGGCCGAAGATGGTGAAGGGCGAATCGGTCTCCCCGGCCGGCGCGTCGCAGTCGAACTGGATCGGCGCGTCCTTCGCGCGACGGCGCTCGTTGGCCACCGAGACCACGGTGGACATCAGCTTGCGCATGTCGACCCGGCGCGCCTCCGCGCGGGCCAGTTCCGCGTCGAGGCGCGAGGCGTCGGAGATGTCCGAGATCAGCCGGTCGAGGCGCTTCACGTCGTGCTGGATGATCGCCAGCAGGCGGCTGCGCGAATCGTCGGATTTGGCCAGCGGCAGCGTCTCGACGGCGCTGCGCAGGGAGGTCAGCGGATTCTTCAGTTCGTGGCTGACATCGGCCGCGAAGCTCTCGATGGCGTCGATCCGGCGATAGAGCGCCTGGGTCATGTCGCGCAGCGCCCCCGACAGGTGGCCGATCTCGTCGGTGCGCCCGGTGAAATCCGGGATCTCCTCGCGCGACTTGATGCCGAGGCGGACCTTCTCGGCCGCATCGGCGAGGCGCCGCACCGGCCCCGCGATGGCACCGGCGAGCAGGATCGACAGCACCAACATCACGGCCGCCGCGATGAGGAAGACCTGCAGCAGGCCGAATCGCTCCGAGGCGATGACCCGGTCGATGTCGCCCCCTTGCGTCGACAGCATCAGGGCGCCGCGCACGGAATTCGCGCGCTGGATCGGCACCGCCACCGACACGATGGTCTCGCCCGCCGGGTTGCGGCGCACGATGGTGCCGCGCGCGCCCGAGAGCGCCACCTGCACCTCCTTCAGGCTGTGCCCGCTGGCCGGGCCGACATCCTCGCTGACGCCGGGCTGGGCGTCGCCGCCGAAGCGCGCCCCGAACCGTGCCTGCAGGGACTCCCAGGTCGCCTCCAGCCAGGTGCGCTTGCGCGGGCGCACGTCCGGGTCGCTCCGGCCCATCTCGCCCCGGGCCGAGAGGGTGCGGGTGTCGAACAGAAGGCCGCCCTCCTGGTCGTAGACCCGAGCGCGGTTGCCCGTGGGGGTGATCAGCCGGCGCAGCAGCGGGGCCACCCGCTCGGGATTCAGCGAGAAGGTGAGGGGGGAGGACAGTTCCTCGGCCTCGCCGGCCTGGAGCTGGAGCAGCTTGTCGGGATCGATCCGGATCGCGTCGGTCTCGACCGAGGCCGAGGACGCGATGGCGCCGGCGATGATCTCGCCCTGGATCAGCAGGCTCTGCACCCGCGCCTGGATCAGCCCCTGGCGGAACTGGTTCAGGTAGAGGAAGCCGAACAGCAGCGCGATCAGCCCGACCAGGTTGAGCACGACGATGCGCCGCGTCAGGCTCGACGAAGCGCGTTGGCCGATCCCGTTCCAGATCTGGCGCGGCCAGCCCAGCACGCCGCGCGACGGAATTTCGGCTTGGTCTGTGGAGGGCACGATCGTCCGTTGTCAGGGAAGGGGCGGGCTATGCGGGAAACCGGGAGGGGGCCGGCCGGGGCCGGACCTCAGCTTTCCTTGAAGCGGTAGCCGACGCCGTAGAGCGTCTCGATCATGTCGAAGTTGGTGTCGGTCACCTTGAACTTCTTGCGCAGGCGCTTGATGTGGCTGTCGATGGTGCGGTCGTCGACGTAGACCTGGTCGTCGTAGGCGGCGTCCATCAGGGCGTTGCGGCTCTTCACGACGCCGGGGCGGTGGGCCAGCGCCTGAAGGATCAGGAATTCCGTCACCGTCAGGGTCACGGGCTCGCCCTTCCAGGTGCAGGTGTGGCGCTCGGGATCCATCATCAGCAGGCCGCGCTCCAGGGAGCGGGCGGCGGCATCGGCCTCGCGGGCGGCGGCGCCCGGGCCGTCCTTCGGGGCGAAGCGGCGCAGCACCGCCTTCACGCGCTCGACCAGGAGCCGCTGCGAGAACGGCTTATGGATGAAGTCGTCGGCGCCCATCTTGAGGCCGAACAATTCGTCGATCTCCTCGTCCTTCGAGGTCAGAAAGATCACCGGAAGGTCGGATTTCTGCCGCAGACGCCTGAGAAGTTCCATTCCGTCCATGCGCGGCATCTTGATGTCGAAGATCGCGAGATCGGGCGGGGAATGCTTCAGCCCGTCGAGCGCCGAGGCGCCGTCGGTATAGGTCTGGATGCGGTACCCCTCGGTCTCGAGCGCGATCGAGACGGAGGTGAGGATGTTTCGGTCGTCGTCCACGAGGGCGATGGTCGGCATGCGCGTGTCCTGTTGCTCGGATGCGGCTTGGCGGACGTCTGACGGCGCCCGCCCCTCCGCATCCCACCCTGATTCGCCGTCGTGGACGGCGGGCAAGGATCGGCAAAAACGCGGTGGCGACCGTGCCGGGGAGGCGGGCCGCGTTCGCGCGGAGAGTCAGGCTGTGTAATGGCAACGGGCGATAAAAGCGAGCGATCTCGGTTGTTTGTCCGTTTGGTGCTTGACTGAGGCCATTGGGCCGCATGTCTGCGCTCTCGTGCGGAGCGGATTGCAACCGCTATGATCCGCCGGCTGAACGCGGCCTGAGCGCCGCGGCGCGATCACGAATTCGGGGGATCATCGATGGCCGAGGCTGACAACAACGCCGGGTCCGCGCCGCGCCGGCAGGCGGCTCCGCTTCCGGCGGCCGAGGCCCCGTTCGACGCGATCGGACTGGCGCGGCACCTCCTGCGCAGCATCCGCTCCGGCGCGCTCGCCACCCTCGACCCGGAGGACGGCACGCCCTTCGTCTCGCTGGTGACCCTCGCCACCGACGTCGACGGCACGCCCCTGATGCTGCTGTCGCGGCTCTCGGCCCACACCCGCAACCTGCTGGCGGATTCCCGCGCCTCGCTGCTGTTCAGCGCCGGCGGCAAGGGCGACCCGCTGGCCCATCCGCGCCTGACCGTGACCGGGCGCGTGACGCAGACGGCCGAGCCGCGCGCCCGCGCCCGATTCGTGGCCCGGCATCCGAAATCCAAGCTCTATGCCGATTTCCCGGATTTCGGGTTCTTCGCCCTGGAGCCCACGGCCGGGCATCTCAACGGCGGTTTCGCCAAGGCCGCCGTGCTGACGCCTGCGGAATTGCGCCTGGATCTCACCGGCGCGGAGGGGCTGGTGGCGGGCGAGGCCGGCGCCGTCGAGCACATGAACGCCGACCACGCCGACGCCCTCGCGCTCTACGCCCAGGGAGCCGGCGCCGAACCTGGGCCGTGGCGGCTCACCGGCCTCGACCCGGAGGGCCTGGATCTCCTCACCGGCGACCGGACCGCGCGGGTGCTCTACCCCGAGCCGGTCCGCGAGATGGGCGCCCTGCGCAAGGCCCTGGTGGCGATGGCGGCCCGGGCACGGGCCGGGGAAGCCGCCCCGACCGATTAGGCCCGGGCGCGGATCGATTCGCCGACACGAACGCGCCGGGGCGAACGTCCGGATCGACGTTCGCCCCGGCCGCTCCGTCGCGCCCTTACTTCTTGTCGTGCGGATGCGTCTTGCTGTGGTCGTGCGTGTGGCCGTCCTTGGCCGCGTGCACCGGCTTGGTGCTCTCGGTCTTTTCGACGCGCTCGGGCATGCCGCGGTTGGTGTGGTGGTTCGGGCCGCCCGAGACGCCGCCGGTGTTCGGGACGGCTTGCGACGGGTTGTCGGAGTTTCCGCTGCCCTCCGTGGCGGAGGCCTGTCCCGACAGGGCGGTCATCAGGGCCAGGGACAGAAGCGTGATGGTGATGCGCGACATGGTCTCGTCCTCAAGTCTCGCAGCCCCGTCGGCTGCGTCGAGATCTGATTTAGCCGAGGCGTTTGGCTCCCCGATGCCGGGTCAGTGACGAAGTGTGGCGCAGGGCGCCGGACCCCTCGTCGCGGGTCGCGGCCGCCTCAGCCGGTCGGGCGCGGCAGGGTGATCCGTACCCGCAGGCCGCCGCCGGGCCGGGTCTCCAGGCCGATGCGGCCGCCCTCCGCCTCGATCACCCGGCGCGCGATGGTCAGGCCGAGGCCGGTCCCCCCGGTGTTGCGGTTGCGCGAGGTTTCCAGGCGGGTGAACGGTGCGAAGGCCCGCTCGACCGCGTCGGCGGGAAGGCCGGGGCCGTCGTCGTCGACCTGCAGCTCCAGGGTCGCGTCCGCGATGGTCAGGCCGATCCGGGCCCGTTCCCCGTACCGGACGGCGTTGTCGACCACGTTGTCGAGGGCGCGCCGGAGCGCCACCGGCCGGATGGCGGCGAGCGCCCGGCCGGGTCCGTCGTAGACGACCGCATGTCCGGCATCCTGCCCGGCATCGGCGATGCTCATCAGCAGGCTGGCGACGTTGGTGACCCGCCGGACCTCCGGATCGGCATCGCCGCGCAGGTAGGCCAGCGTCGAGTCGATCATGGCCTGCATGTCGTCGAGGTCGGATGCCATCGCGTGGCGCTGCGCCGCGTCGGTGACGCCGTCCAGGCGCAGGCGCAGGCGCGCGATCGGCGTCCGCAGATCGTGGGACACGGCGGCGAGCGCCTGGGTCCGCTCGGTGACGAGGTCCCGGATCCGCACCTGCATGCCGTTGAGGGCGCGGGCGATCGCGCGGGTCTCGTCGGGGCCGACCTCGGGCACCGGCACCATCCGGCCCTGGCCGACGGCATGGCCGATCAGCCCGGTGATGTGGCCGAGCGCGCGCAGCGGCCGGGCGATCCGGCTGGTCAGGAACACGGCGGCGAGGCCGACCAGGATCGCCATCGCGGTCGCCAGCATGGCCCAGGGATTGCGCAGGGCCATGCCCGAGGCGTGGGCCGAGTGGAAGGCGAGCTGGCTGCCGTCCGCGAGCGCCAGCGTCCCGCCGAGATCGAGCCGGTGGAGTGGGTCCGTGTCGCCCTCCATCGCCAGGGAGAGGCCGGTGCCGAGGCTGGAATCGAGGGCGGTCAGGCGCCGGTGCAGGGGGGCCAGGGCCGGGTCGCTGCGGGGCCGGGCCGGAGCGGGGGTCTCCGTCCAGGCGACCTCGAAATGCGGATTGGACAGCGCCTTGGCCTCGGCGTTCCGCTCCGCCGGCGGGCGCCGCATCACCGCGTCGCGGGCCAGGGCGAGCTGTGTCGCGACCTGGGCCGCGAAGGCCTCGTCGGCGGCCGCGGCCGCCGATTGGCGATAGAGCAGCAGGGCTCCGCCATGGACGGCCAGGATGGCGGCCAGCAGGACGACGAGTGTCCGGGCCTCGAGGCTGCGCGCCAGGGCGAAGACTCGTCTCACCGGCGCTCGACCTTCGCGGCCAGCATGTAGCCCGACCCGCGCACCGTCTTGATCACCGGCGGCTCGCCCTCGGGCGGGTCGAGCTTGCGCCGCAGGCGGCTGACGAGGGTGTCGACGCTGCGGTCGGACGGCGATCCCAGGCGCGCGCGCGACAGTTCGAGGATCTGCTCGCGGCCGAGCACCCGCCCGGGATGGTCGAGGAACACCAGGAGGAGGTCGTATTCCGCGCCGGACAGGTCGACGCCGGCGCCGCCCGGGTCGACCAGCGCCCGGCTGCGCAGGTCGAGGCGCCAGCCCGCGAAGGCCAGGGCCTCGCCGCTGCCCGGGGAGGTCGCCGGCGCCAGGACGGAGCGACGCAGCACCGCCCGGACGCGGGCTAGCAGCTCCGGGCGCCCGAACGGCTTGGCGATGTAATCGTCGGCCCCGAGTTCCAGGCCCAGCACCCGGTCCGCCTCCTCGCCGCGCGCGCTGACCATGATGACCGGCACCGTGGAGCGGACGCGCAGCGCGCGCAGCAGGTCGATGCCCGACGCACCGGGCAGCATGACGTCGAGGAGGATCAGGTCGACCCCGCCCTGGGGCAGGAGCCGCCACATCTCGGCGCCGCTGCGGCATCCCGTGACACGGTAGCCGCTGTCCCGCAGCGCCCGGGTCACCAGGATGCGCAGGCCGTCATCGTCTTCCACCAGGAGGACGTGGCCCAGGTCCGGCATCGGACCGGATTCCTCCAGGGGGTTCATGGCTGACGTCTCGGCTCCGGGGATGCGGCCGCTGCGGCGAATCGGCGGGCGGTGGGAATCAGCCGGAAATCGCAGGCCGCCGCAAGCCCGCCGCTGACCCGGCTCCCCGGCCGGGTCCGGCGCAGGCGGCGCACTCGCCGCAGGGGTGGGACCGTAGGGTTTGGGCGATACGCCTGGACCATGGGCTCGGGGTCCTGCGCTCGGGGTCCTGCGCTCGGGGGCCTGCGCGTGGGGTCCTGCGCGTGGGGTCCTGCGCTTGGCGCACGGGGCGGGCGCTGCTATCTGCGGGCGACCTGTTTCCCATTCCAAGAAACCGTGCGCCGGGTCCGTCCCTTGGACGGCGGGCCGCGCGCGCCGGAGATCGCATCCTCGATGACAACGACGCCCATCGACAACATCCGCAATTTCTCGATCGTCGCGCATATCGATCACGGCAAGTCGACGCTGGCCGACCGGCTGATCCAGACCACCGGCACCGTGGCGCTGCGCGACATGAGCGAGCAGATGCTCGACTCGATGGATATCGAGAAGGAGCGCGGCATCACCATCAAGGCCCAGACGGTGCGGCTCGAATACAAGGCCGAGGACGGCAAGGACTACATCCTCAACCTGATGGACACCCCCGGCCACGTCGACTTCGCCTACGAAGTCTCGCGGAGTCTCGCCGCCTGCGAAGGTTCGCTCCTGGTGGTCGATGCCTCGCAGGGCGTCGAGGCGCAGACGCTGGCCAACGTCTACCAGGCGCTCGACGCCAACCACGAGATCGTGCCCGTCCTCAACAAGATCGACCTGCCGGCGGCCGAGCCGGAGCGCATCCGCGCCCAGATCGAGGAGGTGATCGGCATCGACGCCTCCGAGGCCGTGGCGATCTCGGCGAAGAGTGGCCTCAACATCGAGGCGGTGCTGGAGGCCATCGTCACCCGCCTGCCGCCGCCCAAGGGCGACCGCGACGCACCCCTCAAGGCCCTGCTGGTCGATTCCTGGTACGACGTCTATCTCGGCGTCGTCGTGCTGGTGCGCATCGTCGACGGCGTGCTCAAGAAGGGCATGAACATCCGCATGATGCGGGCCGACGCGGTCCACGGCGTCGACAAGATCGGCGTGTTCCGCCCGAAGATGGCCGATATCGCCGAGCTTGGCCCGGGCGAGGTCGGCTTCTTCACCGGCTCGATCAAGGAGGTGGCCGACACCCGCGTGGGCGATACGCTCACCGAGGACAAGCGCCCCTGCAAGGAGATGCTGGCAGGCTTCAAGGACGTGCAGTCGGTGGTGTTCTGCGGGCTCTTCCCCGTCGATGCCGCCGAGTTCGAGACCCTGCGTAGCGCCATGAGCAAGCTCCGGCTCAACGACGCGTCGTTCTCGTATGAAATGGAAACCTCGGCGGCCCTCGGCTTCGGCTTCCGCTGCGGCTTCCTCGGGCTGCTTCACCTCGAGATCATCCAGGAACGCCTGGAGCGCGAGTTCAACCTCGACCTGATCTCCACGGCACCCTCCGTGGTCTACCGCCTGCAGATGACGGACGGCACCATCAAGGAGCTGCACAACCCGGCCGACATGCCGGACGTGATGAAGATCACCGCCATCGAGGAGCCGTGGATCCGCGCCACCATCCTCACTCCCGACGAGTATCTCGGCGGCGTGCTCAAGCTGTGCCAGGACCGGCGCGGGACACAGGTCGACCTCAACTACGTCGGCAAGCGTGCCATGGTCGTCTACGACCTGCCGCTCAACGAGGTGGTGTTCGATTTCTACGATCGCTTGAAGTCGATCTCCAAGGGCTATGCCTCGTTCGACTACCACATCTCGGATTATCGCGAGGGCGACCTCGTGAAGATGTCGATCCTGGTCAATGCCGAGCCGGTCGACGCCCTGTCGATGCTGGTCCACCGCACCCGCGCCGAGCATCGCGGCCGGGCCATGTGCGAGAAGCTGAAGGACCTGATCCCGCGCCACCTGTTCCAGATCCCGGTCCAGGCGGCGCTCGGCGGCAAGATCATCGCCCGCGAGACCATCAAGGCCCTGTCCAAGGACGTGACCGCCAAGTGCTACGGCGGCGACATCTCGCGCAAGCGCAAGCTCCTCGACAAGCAGAAGGAGGGCAAGAAGAAGATGCGCCAGTTCGGCAAGGTCGAAATCCCGCAGGAGGCGTTCATCGCCGCCCTGAAGATGGACGATTGAGCCGGGCCCCGGAGGTGGAGCCGAACGCCGCCCCCATCCCGCTCACCGTCCTGATCCGGACGCTGAACGAGGCTGACCGCATCGCGGCCTGCCTCCGCTCGGTCCTGCCCCTGGGAGCCGAGATCCTGGTGATCGACGCCGGCTCGACCGATGCCACGGTGGCGATCGCCGAGTCCCTCGGCGCCCGGGTGGTGGTCAATCCCTGGCCGGGATTCGGGCCGCAGCGGCGCTTCGGCGAGGACCTCTGCCGCCACGACCACGTCTTCAGCGTCGACGCCGACGAGATCCTGACCCCGGAGATCGTCCGGGAGATCCGGGGGATCTTTGCGGCTCCCCAGATCCCGTCCCTGATGATCGTCCGCAAGGCGATGGTGCTGCCGCATCACGCGCGGCCGTCGCCCTGGGCGTTCTGCACCGAGAACATCTATCTCTACGACCGGCGCGTGGCCCGCACCACCGACAACCCGAACTGGGACAAGCTCGCGATCACCACGGCCGAGAAGCCGGTGACGATCCGGTCCGTGGTCTGGCACCACACCTTCCGCGATTGGAATCACGCCATCGCCAAGTCGAACTATGTCGGGCAGCTCGCCGCCGACACCCAGCCGATCGGATCGCGCTTCGAGACCGGCCTGCGCCTGGTGTTCGAATACCCCCTCAACTTCCTGAAATTCTATATCCTGCGCCGGTTCTTCCTCGCCGGCCTCGACGGTTTTGTGATGGCGAGCGTGCTGGCCTATGGCCGCTTCATCCGGATCGCCAAGATGCACGAGGCTACCCGCGGCCGGCCCTCCACCGGGCTCCCCTTCCTGCGCCGCGCCAAGCGCGCTGCGTCGGACACCCAGGCCGATCCGGGCTGAGGCCCGGCGGATCGGCGTCGCAGGCCTCAGGCCCCCTGGCCCGTCAAGTGACGCGTCGCCTGGCCGAGGTCCCGGCCCTGGTCACGCAGGCGCACCGAGGTGGCCTCCAGCGCCCGCGAGGACGAGAGCGCATCGGCGGTGGTCGCCCTCAGGGCGTCGAGATGGTCGGTCGTCTGCCCGATGGTGGCACGGGCGCGGCCGATCCCGTCCGCGATCGCGCCGGCGGCGACCTGATGCGCGGCGCTGACGGTGCCGATGTCGCTGGCCTTGCGCTGGACGGTCTCGATCTCTGACTGGACCTGCGACAGCGAGGCGGTCGACCGGGCGGCGACCTGCCGGAGCTGGTCGACCTGGGCGCCGATCTCGGCGGTGGCCTCGGCGACGCGGCTCGAAAGCGCCTTCACCTCCGTCGCCACCACGGCGAAGCCCCGTCCGGCCTCGCCGGCGCGGGCCGCCTCGATGGTGGCGTTGAGCGCCAGCAGGTTGGTCTGGCCCGCGATGGCGGAGATCAGCGCGCTGATCTGGCCGACGCCGGCGATCCGGTGCTGCAGGTCGGTGAACACCGCCACCGCCGCCTCCAGGGCCTGGGCCGATCCGCCCGCCACCGTCCCCACCTGCGCCGCGTGGGCCGAGGCCTCGCGCGAGAGCGCGACGAGGTCCTGCGCCGCCCGGGTCACGGCCTCGATCTCCCGCGAGGCCTCCGCCGAGGTGCGGTCGACCTCCAGGCGCCGCTCGTCCACGTGGCCGGCGACGCCCAGCACCGTCCGGGCTCCGTCCTCCACCGCCACCGTGGTCTCGGCGAGCTGGCGGGCGATGCCGTCGAGGGTCACCGTCAGGGCGTGCGCCCGGTCGCGCCGGGCGTGCTCGGTCAGCGCCAGCGCGAGGCGGTCGCCCACATAGGCCATCAGCGCCAGAAGGTCGTCGTTCAGTTCGGCGGCCTCGCGCGAAAAGAATTCCAGCACGATCTCGACCCGCTCCTCGACGCGGACCGGGAACATGAAGCAGCCCCGCACCCCGTTCCGGCGGGCGGTCCCGGCCCGGACGAAGCCCGCCAGAGCCGTCACGTCGGCGCAGGAGACCGGCGCGCCGCCGGCCGCCACCCGGCCGACGAGGCCCTGGCCGGGGGCGAACACCGCCCGCTCGGAGATCGCCACGAAGTCCGCCGCGTCCGTCCCGCCGTCGCCCGCCGCGAAGGACCAGGTCCGCATCGACAGCATCGCCCCGTCCGGGTCGCGGCGGCGATAGGCGTGCCCGATCGGCCAGCCGGTGAAGTCGGCCACGATCCCGAGGCAGTCGCGGGTGGCGGCCTCGGGGGTCGGCGCCGTGCTGCAGGCCCGCGCCACGGCGTCGAGGAAGGCGAGAATCGCGGCGAGATCGTGCGGCGCGGATCTGGGCACGGGCTCGCGCCGGGAGGGGGTGAACCAGGACGTCAGGGTCTTCAAGGTCGTCCGGCGCACGCGGGGCCTCGGCGAAGGAGGGCAGGGCGGACGCGCGGCGCCCGTCGCGCCAGGATAGGGAGGCCGGGCTTGAGGGACCCTGTCCGGCCGGGGGTTGCGCAGCGCAAAGTGACGCCAGACCGCGAGTGAATTTTCACCATCCCGGGTGGCGCTGATTACGGAGGCGCCATCCGCACGGTGCCGCGTCCGGCCGCCTTGGCGGCGTAGAGGGCGGCGTCCGCCCGGGTGAACAGGTCCACCGGGTTCGCCTGCGCGGCGCGCGCGACCCCCACGGAGGCGCCGAAGTGCAGACTCACGCTGCCATGGACGAACGGCACCCGCATGGCCCGCACGATGCGCTGACCGATGGCCTCGCCGACGGCCCCGTCGGCATCGTGGCCGATCAGGACGGCGAACTCGTCGCCGCCGATGCGCGCCACCAGGTCGATCGGCCGGCAGGCGTCGCGCAGGCGCCGCGCCGCTTCGGCCAGGCAGGCATCCCCGACCGCGTGCCCGTGGGCGTCGTTGATCGCCTTGAAGCCGTCGAGGTCGATCAGCAGCAGGGCGCCGGTCTCCGGCATCTCCGCCAGCCGGGCGTCGAACACGCTGCGGTTGGACAGCCCGGTCATCCGGTCGAACTCGGCCTGGTAGCGCATCCGGTCGGCGTGCCGCTTGGCGTCCGTGATGTCCTGCTTGAACCCGAAGAGCCGGACCGGCTGGCCCGCCCGGACCTCCACGCTGGCGGAGATCCGGATCGCCCGGCGGCTGCCCCGGAGGGTGACGATCTCGGATTCGAGGGTGAAGGACGTGCGCCGGGCGATGGCCTCCGCGCGCATCGCCACCAGGGTCCGGCGCGCCTCCTCGGTGTAGCAGGCCAGGGTCGCCTGCCGGCTCACCGCCGATCCGTGCGGCATCTCGAACAGGTCGTAGACGCCCGCGCTCCAGCGCAGGGTCTCGCAGGGCAGGCGGCATTGCCACAGGCCGATCCCGGCCGCCGCCGAGGCGCGCTCGAACACGTGCTCCTGGTCGGCGAGGGTTTCGGCCTGTTGCCGCACCAGGGCGGTCTGCGCCGCGAGGTCGCGCCGGAGTTCGGCGATCATCGCGGCATCGCGCGCCTGCTGCGCGGCCGCCGCATCCGCGACCTTGCCGGCGAGCCGCAGGGCCGCCGAGGCCAGATCGACACCCGGCGGGCGCTCGGACGGAGCGGTGGCCGCCGGGGTACTGAGAAGGTCGTACCCGGTGGGAGCCAAGGCGGGTGGTTCCTGCGTGCGGTCTTGGAGCGAGCGCAAGGTCCCGGAGCGCCTTCGCGACCCGGGATGTTTCGGCAAAAAACCGTACCGGACGCAAAGTTAAGGTTCGCCCTCGGGATCTGCCGTGCGGCGCGATCTGCGTGGAGATCGACTTCGGGGTCTACTCGGCCGCCTTGTCTACGACCTCGACCACCTCGGCCTTGTCGGCGGGCGGCTCGGCGCTGGCCATCGCCTTGCGCTCCAGCACCGGCTGAAGGCGATCGGCGAGCTGCTGGCCGAGATGGCGGGTATAGGCGGTCTGGAAGTAGCGGGCGCCGGTGCCGCGCCCGTACAGGCGGTCATGGGCCTGAATCATCGCGTCGACCTCGGGCCGACACAGGAAGCCGGTGATCCCGGCGGCCTCGTACCAGCGTCCGGCCCGGGCATGCCGCAGGGCGGCGGGATTGGCCAGCACGGTCTCGGCGAAGCAGTCCGTCGCCGCAATCTCAAGGGGCGACATCACCCGGTGCGGGTGGGCCGGATTGCGGCCCGCAGCCTCGGCCGCAGCGCCCCAGCCCAAGGTCATCACCACCGCGCCGAACAGCAAAGCTCTCATCAGGGAAGCCCCGTGCCAAATCGTTCTCGATCGGGACTGAGTATTCCTCACGGATTTCGTCGGGAGAAGGGCAGAACCGGGCCGTCGACGTTCGGGGCCGCGATCGGCGTGCCGATGTGGCACGCCCATCACAGGGGCTCGGCCGGGGGATGCAGAGAGATTCCCGGACCGGCGTGCCGGCCGGAGGCGCCTCAGCCCCGGCGCTCGGCGTTCCAGCGGCCGCTGCAGCCGATCACGCCGGTGGTGGTCCAGGTGCCGTTGCCCATGCCCTGGCGGCCGAGACGGCCGATCACGTCGGCGTGATCGTCGCCGCGGGAGATCACGGCCCGCACGGCGCCGTTCTGCGCCACCCGCCCGCGGATGTTGAACTCGCCGCCGGCATAGCTGGCTTCCCCGCGCCGGATCTGCACGCCGTAGCGATAGGCGCGGTCGCAGGGGCCGTCGAGGGTGACCACCTCGATGCTCCAGGTCCCGTCGTAGCGGTTGGGCACCTGCACCTTCTTGGTGGCGGCACCGGCGCTGCCGACGGAGACGCTCAGGAGCACGAGGGAGGTCGCCGCCAAAGCGGTCATCGACCGGGGGGTGACGGCAAGGGCTGGGCGTCGCATGGCTTTCCGTTCTGGGTTCGACTCGACGGGCCACAAACCATCGAAGAGCGGTCGCGGTTGCGCAATCAGGCCTGCGTCGCGTGCGCCAGCGCTCCCGTCAGCAGGGCCAGGACGTCACCCCCGGCCTGGAGGTATCCGTCGACGCCCGCCGCGGTCAGGGCTTCGGCGAGGTCGCCCGGCTTGCCGGCGAGGTACAGCGTGACGGCGCCCGCCGCCTTGAGCGCCCGGGCGGCATCCGCCGCATGGGTGGCGTAGAGCGCGTCGGACGAGCACAGGCAGGCGATGCGGGCGCCGGAGGCGCGGAACGCGTCGGCCAGGGCCGCCGGATCGGTGAAGCCCTCCTGGTTCACCGCCTCGATGCCGCCGGCCGCGAAGGCATTGGCGGCGAAGGTCGAGCGCGCGTTGAACACCGCGACCGGACCCAGATTGGCGAGGAACACCGAGGGCCGCCGGCCAGTCGCCGCGAGGGCCACGTCGGAGGCGTCGCGCAGGGCCTCGTAGGGCTCGGCGAGGCGCCCGGAGGGCAGGGGGGCGCAGGTCACGGCCGGGCCGGTGCCGAAGCCGCCGGCCGGCGGCGCCGTCACGGGGGCGACCTCCAGCACCGTCACGGGCTTCTCCGCCAGGTAGGGGAACTCGCTGGCGCCGGTCAGCGCTTCGCGGCGGGTGGCGACGTTCTTGGCCCGGGTGGCCCGGGTGGCGGCGATCCTCTCCTGGATCGCGCCGGCCCGGAGGCTCGCCACGATGCCGCCTTCGCGCTCGATCGCCTGGAAAGCGGTCCAGGCCGCCTCGGCCAGCTTCTCCGTGAGGGTCTCGAAGCTGCCGGCGCCGGCGGCCGGATCGGCGACGCGGGCGAGGTTGGATTCCTCGATCAGCACGATCTGGCTGTTGCGCACCACCCGGCGGGCGAAGGCGTCGCTGAGTCCGAGCGCCGCCGTGTAGGGCAGGGCGGTGATCGCGTCGGCACCGCCGAGGCCGGCCGAGCAGGCGGCCATGGAGGTGCGCAGGATGTTCACGAAGGGGTCGCGCCGGCTCATCATCCGCCAGGCGGTCTCGGCATGCAGGCGCAGGGGCTTCGGCGCGAGGCCGCAGGCCGCTTCCACCCGGGCCCAGAGCCGGCGCATGGCGCGGAACTTGGCGATGGTCAGGAATTCGTCGGCATCCGCCGTGAGCAGCACCGCGACGGCGTCGCGGGCGCGTTCGAGCGCATGCCCATTGGCCTCCAGGGCGCGCAGGTAGGCGACCGCCGTGGCCATGGCGGCGGCGAGTTCCGTCGCCTCGCTGGCGCCGGCCTCGTGGTAGGGCCGGCCATCGGCGAGGCAGGCCCGGCCGCTGAAGCCCTCGGCGTCGAAGGTCGCGAGCGCGCCGGCGATCCCGGTGCCGAAATCTTCCGCCAGGGTCCCGCCCGAGGCGAGGACGCCGATGGGATCGAGGCCGAGGTCGAGGTCGAGGCCCTTCAGGGTCTCGCCGCGCGCCGCCACGACAGCGCGGATCAGGTGGGCGGCCTCCAGGCCGCGCGCGCCCGCATCGAGGCGGGTGGCGATCAGCGGCAGCATCACGTTGCCGAGGGCGGCGTCGAGGTCGGTGGCCGTCGTGGCGGTGAGGCCGTAGCCGCGGGCCGCCGGTGCGCCGGCAAAGACCAGGGTCAGGGCATCGGACCCGCCTTCGAGGTCGGCGAGCGCGAGGGCGCTGGCGGTGGCGCCGTCCGGATGGTCGACCCGCTGCGAGACGCGCCACGGCCCCGGAGCCCGGGCGGGCTGCGCCACCGGCGAGGCCGGATCGTAGAGCGGTTCGATGCGGATGCCGTCCGCCGTCTTGGAGACCAGGCGCTTCTCGAAGTCGCCGCCCTTCAGGACCCCGTCGACGAGGCCGAGCCAACGCTCGCGGGTCGCGGGCGGGAACAGGTCGGCGAGGGGACGGTCTTCCATCGGGGCTGGCCTCCGCGTGTGCTTTTACGCCGGTCGATGCTGACCGGTCGCCGGCCAGGAACGACCGGACCTTGGTTCCGGACAGCCCTTGCACGGCGTCGCGCACGGACGCAATCGCCCCCTCGTCTTGTATTTTATATCCCAGCGCCGAATACGCTCGACGCGGGCTTTGTCGTCCTCGTTCCAGCCTGTTCGGTCTCGGAGGACCGTCCGAAAACCTTCGCCGCCGGACGATCGACTGACGTCGGGCCCGGAATCGCTGATCCGAAGCCGATCCGCCGGATCGCCTATCCGAAAATGATCAGGCCGGCGAAACCGAGCGAGCCGACGATGATGCGCCACCAGGCGAACAGCCGGAAGCCGTGGGAGGAGACGTAGTCGAGCACCGTCCGCACCACGATGAAGGCCGAGATGAAGGCCACGATGAAGCCGATGACGATCAGGCCGGTGTCGTCCCGCGACAGGTTCTTGTAATTGTCGAGCAGGTCCTTGGCGAAGGCCCCCGCCATGGTGGGAATCGCGAGGTAGAACGAGAACTCGGTGGCCGAGCGCTTGTCGGCGCCCATCAGCATCGCGCCCACGATGGTGGCGCCCGAGCGCGACACGCCGGGAATCATCGCGATGCACTGGAACAGGCCGATCTTGAAATCCATCGGCAGGGTGAAGTCGAAGACGTCCCGCTTCTTCACGTCGAGGTCGGTGTCGTCGAGGACGAGGAGCACGATGCCGCCGGCGACCAGGGTCGCGCACACGATCCAGGGATTGAAGAGGTAGTACTTGATGTATTTCGAGAACAGGCCGCCGATGATCGCCGCCGGCAGGAACGCCAGCAGGATGCCGAGGACGAAGCGGCGCGCCTTCGGGTCGTTCGGCAGCGCCAGGGTGATGCCGAGGAGCCGGCGGAAATAGACCGCCAGGATGGCCAGGATCGCGCCGAGCTGGATCAGCACCTCGAAGGTGTTGTTCGGCGATTCGAAGCCGATGAAGTGGCCGACCAGGAGCTGGTGCCCGGTGGACGAGACCGGGATGAACTCCGTCGCCCCCTCGACCACGCCGAGCACGACCGCTTTCGCGATGCCCATCGCATCCATCATCTGTTCGCCTCGCGGGTTGGGGATGTGTCGGTCGGACTTGAGTTCGAAAGCCCCGGCCGGTCTGCGGTGGCGGCCAGGACCGCTCGACGCGCGCGAATCGTCCTGCGGGTTCGACCTTGATCCATCCAGGTTGCCTGATCCATCCAGGTTGCCTGATCCATCAAGGTTGACGGACGGTTATCGCGTTCGCGACATGCGTGTTAATGAGGCGGCAACGATCGGGCAATAAGTCTTTCTTTGCCGCTCATCCCGCAGGGCCTCGACGCGCTCCGTCTCCCGGCACACCTCCCCCGTTCGAAACGGCCTCGATGGCGACGCTTTACCATTCCTCCTTCTGCCCGCATTCGCGCTTCATCCGCCTGGTCCTGTCCGAGATGGGCATGGAGCCGACGCTGATGGAGGAGCGATCGTGGGACCGGCGCGAGGCCTTCCTGCTGATCAATCCGGCCGGGACCACGCCGGTCCTGGTGGAGCAGACCGGGCTCGCGATCCCGGGGGCGGGCATCATCGCCGAGTATCTCGACGAGACCCGGGGCCTCGGCCTCAGCGGCCGGCGCCTGCTGCCGGAGACCACGGCGGCGCGGGTCGAGGTCCGGCGCCTGCTCGACTGGTTCCTGGTCAAGTTCGACGCCGAGGTGACCGAGTACCTGGTCACCGAGAAGATCTCGAAGCGCTTCATGAACAGCGCCAATGGCGGCGGCCCGCCGGACATGAACGCCATTCGCGCCGCGCGCACCAACGTGCGCTACCACATGAAGTATATCGGCTACCTGATGTCCCGCCGGAAATGGCTGGCGGGCGACCATCTGACCTATGCGGATCTCGCGGCGGCGGCCCACCTCTCCTGCGTGGATTATCTCGGCGACGTGCCATGGGACGAGGACGAGACGGCGAGGGACTGGTACGCGCGGGTGAAGTCGCGTCCGTCGTTCCGCACGCTGCTGGCGGACCGGGTGCCCGGCATGGCCCCGGCGGACCATTACGCGAACCTGGATTTTTGAACGCAGCGCACGACGCACCGCAAGCATACGACGCACCGGACCTGCCGGCGGCCCGCGCCGCGTCGCCGGGCCGCCCTGCGTCGAAACCCGCACGGCCGATCCTGGCCGGGGCGGAGCTGCGCCGGGCCGTCGAGGCGCGGGCGCGGCTGCTCGGCTTCGAATCGATCCGCATCACCCGGCCCGACGCCGTGCCCGAACTGCAGGACCGGCTCCCCGCCTGGCTCGGCGAGGGCCATCACGGCACCATGGACTGGATGGTCGAGCGGGCCGACCAGCGCGCCGACCCCGCCACCCTGTGGCCGGGCGTGCGCAGCATCGTCATGCTGGGCATGAATTACGGCCCCGAGGCCGATCCCCTGGACCTCCTGGCCCGGCGCGACCGGGGCGCCATCGCGGCCTATGCCCAGCGCCGCGACTACCACGAGGTGGTCAAGGGCAAGCTGAAGGAACTGGGCGGCTACCTCTCGGCCAAGGGCGACGTCCGCGTGAAGGTGTTCGTCGACACCGCTCCCGTGATGGAGAAGCCGCTGGCGGCCGCCGCCGGCCTCGGCTGGCAGGGCAAGCACACGGTGCTGGTGTCCCGCACCCTCGGCAACTGGCTCCTGCTCGGCGCCATCTACACCTCCGCCGACCTGACCCCCGACGCGCCGGAGGCCGACCATTGCGGCTCGTGCCGGCGCTGTCTCGACATCTGCCCGACCGGTGCCTTTCCGGCGCCCTACCGCCTCGATGCGCGCCGCTGCATCGCCTACCTGACCATCGAGCATGCCGGGCCGATTCCGACGGAGTTCCGGTCGGCCATCGGCAACCGCGTCTTCGGCTGCGACGATTGCCTCGCCGTCTGCCCCTGGAACAAGTTCGCGGCGACGGCCGCGGAGGGGCGGATGGCCGCCCGGAGCGATCTCGCCGCCCCGCCGCTCGCCGACCTCGCCCGCCTCGACGACGCGGCCTTCCGCGCCCGCTTCGCCGGCACGCCGGTCAAGCGCACCGGGCGGGATCGATTCCTGCGCAATGTCCTCATCGCCATCGGCAACTCCGGCGATCTCGGCCTCGCCGCCGAGGCCGAGCGCTGCCTGGACGATCCCGCGCCCCTGGTGCGCGGCATGGCGGTGTGGGCGCTCGGGCGCCTGCTGGCGCCCGCGCCGCTGCGCGCGCTTTTCAACGCCCGGGGTTTGGGCGAAACCGACGCCATGGTCCGGGCCGAGTGGGACTCGGCCCTGGACCCGACCCCGCCCGAGACGACAGGACAGACGCCGACATGAACCTCTTCGTCTTCGGACTCGGTTTCACCGCCCGTCGATTCGTGGAGCGTGCCCGCGACCGCTTCGGCGTGGTCCGCGCCACCGTGACCGATCCGTCCCGGGCCGGCCCCAGCGATCTCGCCGAGATGCGGGCCTTCGGACCGGACTCCGATGACCCCCGCATCGCGGCCAACCTCGCCGATACGGATGTGCTGCTGGTTTCGGCCCCGCCCGCCCGCGACCTCGACACGACCCTCGCGGTATACCGCGAGGCCATCGCGGCCAGTCGCATCGGCTGGATCGGCTATCTGTCGACCATCGGTGTCTACGGCGACCACGAGGGCGCCTGGATCGACGAGTCGACGCCGCCCCGCCCGGTGAGCGGCCGTTCCCGTGGGCGCCTCGCCGTCGAAAATCAGTGGCACGCCCTCGGCGCCGAGACCGGCAAGGCCGTCCAGGTCTTTCGTCTCTCCGGCATCTACGGCCCGGGCCGCAACCCGATCGTGAAGCTGCGGGAGGGTAAATCGCAGCGAATCATCAAGCCGGGACAAGTGTTTAACCGGATCCACGTCGACGATATCGCGACCACGCTGCTGGCCTCGATCGCCCATCCCCGCGCCGGTGCCACCTACAACGTCACTGACGACGAGCCGACCCCGCCGCAGGTCGTGACCGAATATGCCGCCAAGCTCGCCGGCCTACCGCTGCCGCCGGAGGTGGATTTCGAGACCGCCGACCTGAGCCCGATGGCCCGCAGCTTCTACGGCGAGAACAAGCGGGTGCGAAATCGCCTTATCCAAGAAGAGCTTGGCGTGACGCTCGCCTATCCGACCTACCGCGAAGGCTTGGCCGCCCTCGCGGCGGATGCACGAACCTGAGGTTGCCTTACGCCGCCTGGCGGTTCGCCGCCGGCGCGAAATGCTCCCGGTAGCGTGCCGCGATGGCCGAGACGGGCAGCACCACGAAGACGTCGGTGGTGCCGAACTGATGGTCCACGACGGCCCCGTCGCCGAAGGTCGCGCCGATCCGCAGGTAGCCCTTGATCAGCGGCGGCAGCGCCTGGAGCGCGGCCTTCGGGTCCACGGCCTCGCGAGCCACCCGGTTCATCGCCACGTAGCGCTCCGGTAGGGCGCGGGCGCACCAGCCCTCCGAGGCCCGGGCATGGTGGTGCAGGAAGCTCAAGGGCAGGGCGAGCCGATCCGGGTCCGTCCCCTCCAGGCTGGCGCAGCCCAGCATGGCATCGATGCTATGGTGTTGGACATAGGCCCAAATTCCGGCCCAGAGCAGTTCCACCGTCCGCTTGGTCCGGTAGGGCTTCAGCACGCAGGAGCGTCCGAGTTCGAGGAACCGCGCCCCCGGATTGGCCGCCATCAGAGGGGCGATGTCGTATTCGCCGGCCGTGTAGAACCCGAAATTGCGGTCGGCCGCATCCTGCCGCAGCAGCCGGTAGGTCCCGACAACCTTGGGTTGGGTGCGCCGGAACGGCTTGGCGGCGAAGTTCGGCGTGTCCGTGGCGGCGTGATCGATCACCAGGAGGTGGTCGCAGACCGCATCGTACTCGTCGACGTCGCGGCGCGACAGCATTGCGAGACCGCTCGGAACTGCCGACATTTCCTCGAAGAACACCCGGTAGCGCAGGCGCTGCGCCCGCCGGATCTCCGAAGCGGAGGTGGCCAGCCGCACCTCGAGGGAGCCGATACGGCCGAGGGTCGGCGCGAGCCCCGGGGCGGCGAGGGGCGTTCTGAGGCGGGGCTTGAACCGGATCGGCGCCCCGCCCGCAGGGAGCAGAAGCCCACTGCGCCCCGCTTCGGCGGTGCGCTGCTTCAGCCGGGCAAAGGGCGCATGAACGTGCGCCTCCCAGCCATTAAGCCACGCCGTGGAGGCATCGCGCGCGAAGTTCGGGACCATCGTCCAATCCGCCCTGTCGGGACCGCGAGGCGTGCTCCGCTGGAGCCCTTGGCCTCGTGCCTTCGGGAGGTCACATCACCACGAAGCGCACACGCTTTTATGACAAGGATTGCTGTTTTTCCAGAGAGGCTTGCCGGAGGAGAAGGTCCACCCTCCGACGACGCCTCGATGGGTAGTCGCCGAAGGATCCGACGCTGGTCTCAGACGAACTGGTTCAGGCCCGGGACGGAGCCGACGATCGGGCCCATCACGTCCTCGCCGGCCTTCTCACGGCCATAGGCGAACAGTTCCTGGCCGAGCGGCTGCATCTGGCCCATCGGCACGCCGGCAGCCATCAGCTTCTGCCCGAGCGCCATGACGCCACCACCCATCATGCCGCCGAGCATGCCCATCAGGCCGCCGCCGGCTTCGCCGGCATTGGTTTCGGCGATCGCGGCCTCGGATCCCGGCAGAGCGCTGAGCAACTGGCTCACCTCCGTGGCCGGCCCCTCCTTCTGCAGGAAGGCCAGGATGTGGCCGATGGCGGTCTGCGCCGTTGCGGCATCGAGGCCGGTCCGGGTCGTTACGCGGGCGATCAACTCTTCCATCTTAAACGGACTCCTGCACGGTCGGCATCTCTGCACGGTCGGGATCTTGTCCATCCGGCCTCGCCGACGCGAAATCAAGAGCGCTCGGCGAACCGCTGGAAAATGCCGCGCCCGGGCGCCATAAGGCTCAGGGTCGACGCTTCGGCGCTGCGACGGGCACGAGGAGCGGACGATCATGCAGGACGACGGTACGATCCTGGTCGGCAAGGCGCCCCTCGAGGATGGAAGTCTGAAACCCGAGGGCCTGACGCTTCGGCTCGCCAATCGCCACGGCCTCGTGGCCGGAGCGACGGGCACCGGCAAGACCGTGACCCTGCAGGTGATGGCGGAGGGATTCTCCAATGCCGGCGTCCCGGTCTTCGCCGCCGATATCAAGGGCGATCTCTCGGGGCTGGCCGTTGCCGGCGAGTCGAAGCCGGTCTTCGTCAAGCGCGCCGACGAGCTCGGCATTCCCTACGAGCCCGACCGCTTTCCGACCGTGTTCTGGGATCTGTTCGGGGACCAGGGCCATCCGATCCGCTGCACCGTCATCGAGATGGGACCGTTGCTGCTGGCGCGCCTGCTGGAACTCAACGACACCCAGGAGGGCATGCTCAACATCGCTTTCCGGGTCGCGGACGACAACAAATGGCCGGTCCTCGATCTCAAGGACCTCCGTGCCCTGCTGCTCCACCTCACCGAGAACCTGAAGGCGGTCTCGGGCCAGTATGGCAACGTCTCGGCGGCCTCCGTCGGCGCCATTCAGCGACAACTCCTGATGCTGGAGAACCAGGGCGCCGACCGGTTCTTCGGCGAGCCGGCCCTCGACCTCAACGACTTCATGCGGGTGGACCGCGAGGGCCGGGGCATCGTCAACATCCTGGCTGCCGACAAGCTGATGCAGCGGCCCCGGCTCTACGCTTCGTTCCTGCTCTGGATGCTCTCGGAGCTGTTCGAGCAGCTGCCGGAGGTCGGCGACCTCGACAAGCCGAAGCTCGTCTTCTTCTTCGACGAGGCGCACCTCCTGTTCGACGACGCCCCGAAGGCCCTTCTGGATGCGGTGGAGCAGGTGGTACGCCTGATCCGCTCGAAGGGCGTCGGCGTCTACTTCGTGACGCAGAATCCTCTCGACGTACCGGAATCGGTCCTCGGCCAGCTCGGAAACCGGGTGCAGCATGCCTTGCGCGCCTTCACGCCCCGCGATCAGCGCGCCGTGAAGGCCGCCGCCGAGACATTCCGCCAGAATCCTGGCTTTGACGTCGCCAAGGCGATCACCGAACTCGGCGTTGGTGAGGCGCTCGTCTCGTTCCTGGAAGCCAAGGGCACGCCGTCCGTGGTCGAGCGCGCCCTGATCGCACCCCCGCAGGGCCGAGTCGGTCCGATCACACCGGCCGAGCGGGCCGATCTGATCGCAAAAAGTCCCGTGCGCGGAAAGTACGACCAGTCCGTCGACAACGAGAGTGCCTACGAGATGCTGGCCGCCCGCAAGGGGCTCGACGGCAGCGGAACCGACGGCCCGGAGGTGACGGAGGGCGGTTTGGGCGGGATGCTCGGGAGCTGGCTCGGCGGCGTTCTCGGCACCAAGCCGGTGGGGAAGGGGCGCCGCCCGCCCCCGAGCCTTGCCGAACAGGTCCTCGGCAACGCCGCGCGCTCGATGGCACGGAAAGTCGGGACCGAGGTGGGCAATGCGATCCTTCGCAACGTGCTCGGCGGATTGACGAAGCGGTAGGCCCGGTCACCTCGGTGCCACCCGCCGTCATTGACAAATCACCCCATCCCCGCCTATCCACCCCCTCTCGCGCGGCTTCCTCGACGAAGTCCGCGCGTTTCGCGTTCGCCCCCGGCTCGATCCGATGGTGCGGATGACCTGAACAAGAAGACGGTCCAGGATTCGCCGCGAGGCGCGCCGGAGGCCGGCAGAGAACACGAAGAGAGAACGATGTTCGCAGTCATCAAGACGGGCGGCAAGCAGTATCGCGTTGCCGCCAACGACACCATCACGATCGCCACGCTCGAAGGCGAAGCCGGTTCGGCCGTCACCTTCGGTGACGTGCTCTTGTTCACGAACGGCGAAGGCGCCACTCAGGTCGGCGCGCCGCTGCTCTCGGGCATCAGCGTCACCGGCGAGATCGTCAGCCACGGCCGCGACGCGAAGGTCATCGCCTTCAAGAAGCGCCGCCGTCAGAACTCCCGCCGCAAGCGGGGCCACCGCCAGCATCACACGGTGGTCCGCATCACCGGCATCAGCGCCTGACGATCCGACCTGAGATCCAAGACTTCGGAGTAATTTCCCATGGCTCATAAAAAAGCAGGCGGCTCGTCCCGCAACGGCCGCGACTCGGCTGGTCAGCGCCTCGGCGTGAAGAAGTTCGGTTCGGAAGCCGTCATTCCGGGCAACATCATCGTGCGCCAGCGCGGCACCAAGTGGCATCCCGGCACCAATGTCGGCATCGGCACGGACCACACCCTGTTCGCCAAGGCGGCCGGCCGCGTGCTGTTTGAGACGAAGCGCGGTCGCGCCTTCGTCACCGTTGTCCCGATGCAGGAAGCCGCCGAGTAAGGCGCTTCCCCGAGGCTCTCACGGGATCTTCCCGGGAGAGGGCCTAGCCACCACATGATCCCGGGGAAGATGGGAAACCATCTTCCCCGTTGTCGTTTCATGCTTTGTCGTTCCGGCGACACACGACATCCCGACATCCGAACTGATCCGAGCCCGCCCGTGAAATTCCTCGACGAAGCCAAGGTCTATGTCCGCTCCGGCGACGGTGGCGCCGGATGCGTGGCCTTCCGCCGTGAAAAGTTCATCGAGTTCGGCGGCCCGAACGGTGGCGACGGCGGGCGCGGCGGCGATGTCTGGGTCGAGTGCGTCGACGGCCTCAACACCCTGATCGACTACCGCTACCAGCAGCACTTCAAGGCCAAGAAAGGCGAGCACGGCATGGGCTCCAACCGCCACGGTGCCAACGGCGCCGATGTGGTGCTGAAGGTTCCTGCCGGAACCGAGATCCTGGCCGAGGACGGCGAGACCCTGATCGCCGACATGACTCATGTCGGCCAGCGTGTGCGTCTCGCCAAGGGCGGCAACGGCGGTTTCGGCAATGCATACTTCACCACGTCGACCAATCGGGCACCGAAGCACGCCAATCCGGGCTTGGAAGGCCATGAGCAGTGGGTGTGGCTGCGCCTGAAGCTGATCGCCGATGCGGGACTGGTCGGGCTTCCCAATGCGGGCAAGTCGACCTTCCTCGCCACCGTGACGGCGGCCAAGCCCAAGATCGCCGATTATCCCTTCACCACCCTGCATCCGGGACTCGGCGTCGTGCGGTCCGATGAGCGGGAATTCGTGCTCGCCGACATTCCGGGATTGATCGAGGGCGCTCATGACGGCGTCGGCTTGGGCGACAAGTTCCTGGCCCACGTGGAGCGCTGCCGGGTGCTGCTCCACTTGGTGGAGGCGACGAACGAGCATGCCGGCCAGACCTACAAGCTCGTCCGGCGCGAACTGGAAGCCTACGGCAACGGCCTCGACGAAAAGCCCGAAATCGTCGCGCTCTCGAAGGCCGACGTCGTCGACCCGGATGTGTTGAAGGAGCAGGTTGCCCGTCTGAAGCGTGCCTCGAAGAAGAAGCCGCTGGTGCTTTCCTCAGCCACGGGCCTCGGTGTGCAGGATGCCCTGCGGGCGCTTGCTCGCGAGATGGATGCGGCGAAGCTGGCAGAGGCCGAGGCGCAGCCGGCCGAGGCGTGGCAGCCCTGAACGGGAGCGCACGGCCCTTGTGCCGGCGACACGCGCTCGTCACAAACGCTTCACCGTCCTCCCGCCGACACTGCCGATGACCACCGACGTCCAGATCCCCAATCTCCAAGACTTCCGCCGTATCGTCATCAAGGTGGGCTCGGCTCTGCTCGTTGACCGTGTGCGCAGTCGTCTGCGGCATGCCTGGCTGAGCGCTTTGGCAGAGGACATCGCCGATCTTCACGCCAGCGGGACGGATGTGCTGGTCGTCTCATCGGGTGCCATCGCGCTCGGCCGGACGGTGCTCGGCTATCCGCCCGGCACCCTACGCCTGGAGGAGAGCCAAGCCGCAGCGGCCGTGGGGCAGATCGCCCTGGCGCGCCATTGGTCCGAGGCCCTTGGGCATCACGGCATCGCCGCCGGGCAAATCCTGGTGACGCCGCAGGACACCGAGGAACGCCGGCGTTACCTCAATGCCCGCGCCACGGTGCTCAAGCTCCTCGAAGTGCGCGCCGTCCCGGTCGTCAACGAGAACGACACGGTCGCCACCAGCGAGATCCGCTACGGCGACAACGATCGTCTGGCCGCCCGCGTCGCTACGATGATCGGAGCCGACGTCCTGGTGCTGTTCTCCGACATCGACGGCCTCTATACGGCCCCGCCGCATACCGATCCGAATGCGCAGCACCTTCCGATCGTCGAGCGGATCACGCCGGAGATCGAAGCGATGGCTGGTGGTCCGGCTTCCGAACTCTCGCGCGGCGGTATGCGCACCAAAGTCGAAGCAGCCAAGATCGCTGCGAGCGGCGGCACCCACATGGTCATTGCCGATGGGCGCGAGAAGAATCCGCTCAGTACCATCCTAAAGGGCGGGCGCTGCAGCTGGTTCCTATCAGGCTCGAACCCGGTGACGGCGCGCAAGAGCTGGATCGCCGGCTCCCTGGAGCCACGTGGTATCCTCACCGTTGATGCTGGCGCCGCGCGTGCTCTCCAGGGTGGCGCCAGCCTGCTGCCTGTGGGCGTGACCCGCGTCCAGGGCGGGTTCGGACGCGGCGATGCCGTGGTGATCCGGGATGAAGCTGGACGGACCCTTGGACGCGGACTCGTGGCCTATGACAGCGACCAGGCCCTGCGCATCATCGGCCGGCCGAGCCGGGAGATCGCCGATCTTCTGACCCATCCGGGACGCGCGGAAATGGTACACCGCGATGACCTCGCGATGGTGGGGGAATAGCTGATCCGTCAGCCCGTATGCTTGTTCTAATGGCCTCCGGCGTGGCATGACGGATCGGAACACAAGGCGGCCGCGTGCCATCGCGACGGTCGCGAGGATGAAGGCCGTGCCCGTTCTGAACCTGCGATCCGAGTTTACGCCCCCCGCCAATCTCTCCACGGAGATGAACGCCCTGGGCCAGCGTGCCCGTGCTGCGGCCCGCAAGATCGCTCTCGCCCCAGCTCAGATCAAGGACACTGCGCTTCGCCTCATCTCCGAACGCCTCCGGGCGGAGCGGGATACGATTCTGGCGGAAAACGCTCGCGACGTCGAGGCGGCCCGCGCCGCGGGCCAGACCCAGGCGCTCCTCGACCGCCTGACCCTCGACGAAGGGCGTCTGGGGGCGATTGCCGACGCGGTGGCCAAAATTGGAGCGCTCCCTGATCCGGTGGGGCGGCAGATCGCTGCCTTCGAGCGGCCCAACGGCTTGTTGATCGAACGCATTGCCGTGCCTCTCGGCGTCATCGGCGTCATCTTCGAGAGTCGGCCCAACGTCACGGCCGATGCGGGCGCGCTCTGTCTCAAAGCGGGCAATGCGGCGATCTTGCGCGCCGGGTCCGACAGCCACCGCTCTGCCATGGCCATTGCGCGTGCCATGCGGGCAGGGCTGGAGGCGGCGGGTCTTCCGGCCGACGCCATCCAGATCGTGCCGACCCGGGATCGCGCGGCGGTCGGCGCCATGCTGTCCGGCCTCGACGGTGGTATTGACGTCATCGTGCCGCGCGGCGGGCGCGGTCTGGTCGAGCGGGTGCAGGCGGAAGCTCGCGTCCCCGTTTTCGCCCATCTCGACGGTATCTGCCATGTCTACGTCGCGGCGGGCGCGGACCTCGAGATGGCCCGCACCATCGTGCTGAACAGCAAGATGCGGCGCACCGGCATCTGCGGGGCCGCCGAAACCCTGCTTGTCGACCGCGCCTGCGCCGACACGCATTTGGCGCCGCTCGTCATTGCGCTTCTCGAGTCCGGATGCGCCGTGCGCGGCGATTCGGCCACTCAGGCGATCGATGCCCGCGTCAGCGCCGCCACGCCGGTCGATTGGCGCACCGAATATCTCGACGCCATCATTTCGGTTCGGGTCGTCGACGGTCTCGATGCTGCCATCGAACATATCGAGACCAACGGATCGCATCACACCGACGCGATCATCACCGATGACCTGACGGAAGCCTCACGCTTCCTGGCGGAAGTCGATTCGGCCATTGTCACACACAACGCCTCGACCCAGTTCGCCGACGGCGGGGAGTTCGGCTTTGGTGCCGAGATCGGCATCGCCACCGGACGCATGCACGCACGTGGGCCGGTGGGGGTCGAGCAACTGACCACCTTCAAGTACCGGGTTCACGGCAACGGGCAGACGCGCCCTTGACGCCAACTCCCGCGATCCGATCGAGGCGCGATGCGCCTTGAGGCGTCGGGCCCGGCGCATCTGCCACCCGTTTCGCCGGGCCTGCGCATCGGTCTTTACGGGGGTTCGTTCAATCCGGCGCATCTCGGCCATCGGCATGTCAGCCTCGTCGCCCTGAAGCGGCTGCGGCTCGATGCGATCTGGTGGATGGTGACGCCAGGTAACCCGTTGAAGGATCGGGGCGACCTCGCTGCCATCAACCGCCGGGTCGAACGGGCGCAGCGCGTCGCCGACCATCCCCGAATCCGGGTTACGGATTTCGAGTGGCAGATCGGCGCCCGATACACCCGCCAGTCCTTGCGGTTCCTCACACAGAGAAATCCCGCTGTGCGGTTCGTCTGGATCATGGGAGCCGACAGCCTCGCGACATTTCACCGCTGGCAGGGATATTCGGAGATTGCCGCCCTGATGCCGCTCGCCATCGTCGATCGTCCGGGCTTCACCCTGACCGCACCGGCCGCTCGCGCCGCCCGCGTCCTTGCGCGCTGGCGCATCGCGGAGTCGGAGGCGGCAAGCTTGCCTGATCGCGCAGCGCCAGCTTGGGTTTTTCTCCACGGGCCGCGTTCGACCCTCTCGTCCACGGCTCTGCGAGCCGCACCAGACGTGTTCGCGTAGGCGTCTGTACGGGACGGCGGGCGCCTTCGATGGAAAAGGCAAGAGCCACGTTCCACTTTATCCCTATTCGGAGTACGATGGTGGGATGACGATGGCGATTGCAGGAACCCAGACGCTGAACGACGCGGTCCACACCGGAGCCCCGGGCTCCGAGGAATCCACCAACCGGAAGATCGACGATCTCCGGAGTCTCGCCCTCGAATGTCTCGAGGACATGAAGGCCGAGGAGACGATTGAAATCGATCTCATGGGCCGAACCTCCCTGGCCGATACGATGATTATCACGTCAGGCCGCTCTCAGCGCCATGTCGGCGCGATCGCGGATCGCGTCCTCCAGGAGATCAAGTCCAAAGGGCTTGGTACGGCTCGGGTCGAGGGACTTCCGGCTTGCGATTGGGTGTTGATCGATGCCGGCGACATCATCGTGCACATCTTCAGACCGGAAGTGCGCGGCTTCTACAATCTGGAAAAGATGTGGGGGGCAGACCGTCCCGCCGCTGCCCTGGCCGAATGAAGTCCAGCGCATCGTGCGCTTGCTGGTCGCGGCAGTTGGCCGTCTGAAGCCCGGTCCCGAACGAGATCTTGCCGCGCGATATCGTGAGCGAGCCGTTCAAGTCGGGCGGGGACTCGGGTTCGCAGCCTGCGACATCGCCGAAATTCCCGAGAGCCGCGCACGGCGCGCACAGGACCGTGCGTCCGAGGAGGGGGCGGCCATCCTTGGGCACGCTTCCGCAACCGGTGCCGTGCTGGCTGTCTACGACGAGCGCGGACGCTCCGATCTGACCAGCGAGCTCATCGCGGAGCGTGTCGGGAGCTGGCGTGATGCAGGACGCTCAGCCCTTATCCTCGCGATTGGGGGCGCTGATGGTCTGGACCCGTCCGTCCGGTCGCGTGCCGAACTGGCCCTGTCGTTCGGAGCCGCCACCTTGCCGCATGGGCTTGTGCGCGTCCTCGCCCTGGAGCAGGTGTACCGCACGCTGACGATCCTTGCCGGCCACCCGTATCACCGCGGAAACCTCGACGACCGATGACATCGGGCACCCGACGTAGACGTACTGGGGTGAGGAGCGGCCTGATGATGGCCGCGTTCTTCGCTCTCACGTGCGTACCCCGCGCCGAGGAGCCCTCGACGCCGGAGGCTGTCCAGAACGCGCTCGACGAGAAGACCCGCCGCGCCGACAACCTGAAGCGCATCGAAGACGCGCTTGCGGCCAGTACGGGAGCCAGGGCCAAATTCGAGGCCGAGATTACCGCCATCGGCGGCGACCGGGCCAAGCTGAACACCGCCCTCGTCGATGCCGCGCGTCAGGCCCAGGCCACCGAAGTCCGTATGAGCCGACTCGAGGACCGCCTGAAGACCCTCGGAACCAGTGAGACGGCACTTCGGCGCTCGCTCGAATCCCGGCGGGGCGTTATCGCGGAGATCCTTGCCGCGCTCCAGCGCATGGGTCGCCGGCCGCCGCCGGCGGTCCTGGTCCGCCCCGAAGATGTGCTCGCGGTCATCCGCACGTCGATGCTGCTTGGCGCAGTCGTGCCCGAGTTGCGCGGGGAAGCGGAGACCCTGGCCGGCGACCTGACCGAACTCGTCCGCCTGAAGGGTCTCATCGCTGCCGATCGCGAAGGATTGACCAACGATCTGGCGGGCTGGGCACGGGAACAGCAGCGCCTGAATGCTCTCATCGCGGCGCGCCGGACACGACAGGCCGAGGTCGAGAGCGGGCTGGCCGCCGAGCGGACCCGCACTGCCGAACTCTCGGTTCAGGCTCGCAGCTTGAAGGAATTGCTCGACCGGATGGAGGGGGAGGTCGCGTCGGCACGGCGGGCCGCGGAGGAGGCCCGGGCCGCCGAGTCTCGCGAGGTCCGCGCCACCCAGGAACGCTTCGCGGTCGCCGCGGCGCGTGACCCGGCTCGCTTGGCGCCGAAGGTCCGTTTCGTCGACACGCGGGGGGACCTGCCGCGCCCGGTCAGCGGCGCCCTCCTGCGCAGCTTCAACCAGCCCGATGGTAATGGGGGAAGCACCCGCGGCATATCGCTCTCGACCCGGCCGAAAGCGGTGGTTTCCTCACCGGCCGATGGCTGGGTGTCCTTTGCCGGCCAGTTCCGGTCGTACGGGCGACTCTTGATCATCAACGCCGGCGATGGCTACTATCTCTTGTTGGCGGGGATGGACCAGATGAACGTCGAGGTCGGCCAGTTCGTGCTCGCGGGCGAGCCGGTGGCGGCGATGGGGGAGGGCGGCACCAGTCCCGAAGCGGCGGGCGGTGATCGCAGCGATCCGGTCTTATACGTTGAGTTCAGAAAAGACGGCGGCTCCATCGACCCGGAGCCTTGGTGGGCGAAAAGCCCCAGCGAGAAGGTTCGCGGATAATGCGCAAGGTTTCCCTCGTTCTAGTCGGCGCGTTCCTCGGCGTCGGGTCTTCCATGGTCGCGACCCAGACCCGCCTTCTCTCGGGGACGAGCGCGGTTGCGGCCTCCGCCGAGACCTACCGTCAACTCAGCCTGTTCGGTGACGTGTTCGAGAAAATCCGCACGGACTATGTGGAGAAGCCCGACGAGGCGAAGCTGATCGAGGCGGCCGTCAACGGCATGCTCACCTCGCTCGATCCGCATTCGAGCTACATGGATTCCAAGAGCTTCCGCGACATGCAGGTGCAGACGCGCGGCGAGTTCGGCGGCCTGGGTATCGAGGTCACGATGGAGGATGGCCTGATCAAGGTCGTCACGCCAATCGACGACACCCCCGCGTCGAAGGCCGGTATCCTCACTAACGACATCATCACTCAGATCGACGAGGATCAGGTTCAGGGCCTCACCCTGAACCAGGCCGTCGACAAGATGCGTGGTCCTGTGAACTCGCCCGTGAAGCTGAAGATCAGCCGGAAGGAGTCTAAGGACCCCATTGAGGTCACGCTGAACCGCGACGTGATCAAGATCAAGCCGGTGCGCTCGCGCGCAGAGGGCGGCGACATCGGCTACATCCGCCTGACCCAGTTCAACGAGCAAACCTTCGATGGCCTGCGTGCCGCGATCGATAAGCTCAATACCGACATCGGCGCCGACAAGCTCAAGGGCTATGTGCTGGATCTGCGCAACAATCCCGGCGGCCTTCTCGACCAGGCCGTGATGGTCTCCGATGCCTTCCTCGATCGCGGAGAGATCGTTTCGACCCGCGGCCGCAATCCGGACGAGACTCAGCGGTTCTCAGCCAAGGCCGGCGACCTGACCAAGGGCAAGCCCATTGTTGTCCTGGTCAATGGCGGTTCCGCCTCGGCCTCCGAGATCGTTGCCGGTGCGTTGCAGGATCATAAGCGTGCCACGGTGCTGGGCACCCGGTCGTTCGGCAAGGGCTCCGTGCAGTCGATCATCCCGCTCGGCGGAAGCGGTGCACTCCGCCTGACCACCGCGCGCTACTACACGCCGTCGGGCCGTTCGATCCAGGCCAAGGGGATCGAGCCGGATCAGGAGATCCTGCAGGAAGTGCCGGACGAACTGAAGGGCAAGGACGAGACCAAGGGCGAGGCCGGCCTGAAGGGGCACCTGAAGCAGAAGGACGTCGAGGAGCGCGGTGGGTCGTCCGCTTACGTTCCGCCGGACCCGGCCAAGGACAAGCAACTCACGGCAGCCTTCGATTTCCTGCGTGGAATCCAGAAGGGCGCGGCCAACACGCCGAAGGCAGTTGTGCCGAACTGAGGCGGATGCCTGGCGCGCCTTAGCGAAGCCTTAACCACCGCGGCCCCCAATGTCGGTTCAGGACCGATGTTGGGGGCCGTCGCCGTTTCGGGCGGAACCGCCACAAACTTCGGACCGGGAGCCTGGGGAAGCGGCTGCGCGTGGCCACCGACGAAATCCTGACCCGACCGCTCGGCGGCAAGCCCAAGGCTGGTTCCCGGCTGCGGTCGCTGCGGCAGGCGCGCGTCACCGCCCCGATGGTGCTGGGCGGCCTCGTGGCGGGCCTCGTTCTGGGTACCAGCATTCTCATGGTCGTGGGCGATCCCGGGGGGGGCGAGCCGAGCGCTACCGCGATCATCGCGCTGCGCCAGTCGGAGGCTGCTCCCGAAGCTTCGGCCCAGGTGCAAGCCAAGGTCGAACGTCCGAAATCAGGTTCCAGCAGTGCCAGCGATGTCGAGAACGCCTCCGGTGTGACGGTGGTGCGCCCGACTGGAACGGCGGCGCCAACCGACGCGGTCGTGATCCAGGTCCCTTCCGCGGCACCAATCCGCCTGAGCGCCGCTCCCGATCCGCGCCTCGTCGAGCGCGGCCGCCACGGCAACATACCGCGTCTCGGCGAAGGCCGATTGCGTGCGCTCGACGTCTATGCGCGGCCCGATACTGGCGGAGCCGGCCCTCGGGTTGCCATCCTGGTCTCGGGTCTCGGAATTAGCCAAGCGGCCACGGCCAGCGCCATCACCCGGCTTCCATCGGCGGTCAGCCTCGCCTTCGCGCCCTATGGCAGCGATCTTGAGCGAACCGTCGCGCGAGCCCGCGAAGCTGGGCACGAAGCCCTGCTTCAGGCCCCGATGGAGCCCTTCGACTATCCCGACAGCGACCCTGGTCCACAGACCTTGCTGACCAGCTCGCGTCCGCCCGAGAATCTCGATCGCTTGAGCTGGGTGATGAGCCGGTTCTCCGGGTTCGTCGGTATCGTGAACTACATGGGTGCCAAACTCACGAGCGACCCGGCCGCTTTGGAGCCAATCCTGCGCGAGATCGGTGCCCGTGGCCTCGGCTTCGTCGATGACGGCACCTCGCCGCGCTCACTGGCAGCGTCTTTGGCTACCAAAGCGAAAGTGCCTGTCGCCCGCGCCGAGATCGTCCTCGACGCTCTTCCGCGTCCCGACGCCATTGATCGGGAGCTGGCTCGCCTCGAAGCTCAGGCGCGGCAGAAGGGGTTCGCTTTCGCATCTGCCAGCGCGCTCCCGATGAGCATTGACCGAATCGCCCGCTGGGCCGCCGAAGCGGAGATGCGGGGGATCAGGCTTGTCCCCGTCAGCGTGACCCTGGGCGGCAGCGGTGCAGGCACCCGTCTGACCAGCAACCGGCCATGACCCCACTCTGAATTGCGTGGCGACGCCGTTTCGTGCGTTGCGACACCTCACCGGCCTGCCTATGGTCCCCGCCATGACCGCATCTCCGACCGCCGACGGCGCCGATCTTCCGTATCGTTCCTGCGTCGGTATCACTCTGATCTCGCGCGCTGGGCTCGTCTTCATTGGACGGCGCCGGGCAGGTGCAGGTCCGGAGCACGTTGCTGATGGTCGTGCCTGGCAGATGCCTCAAGGCGGGATCGACGTCGGCGAGGACCCCGAAGCCGCGGCGCTGCGCGAGCTCTACGAGGAGACCAATGTTTCCTCGGCGTCGGTCGTCCGCCTCGGCGAGGCGCCGGAATGGCTGTCCTACGATCTACCGCCGGCCGTGCTGAAGCAGGCCTGGAAGGGGCGATACCGGGGCCAAACCCAGAAGTGGTTCGCGTTCGGCTTCGTTGGCTCCGACGACGAGATCGACGTTGCGAATCCGGGCGAGGGGGCTTTCCCGTCGGAGTTCGATGCGTGGCGGTGGGAGCCGATGTCCGGCCTGCCGGACCTGATCGTTCCGTTCAAGCGTCCGGTCTACGAGGGTGTGGTGGATGCCTTCGCGGGGCTCACCACATGGAACGCCGCCACGTGATCGCCTGAGGCCGGGTCACGATGCGCTGGTGGTCGATTCCGATTCTGTTGGTCATCGGTTGGTTCGCGTTCACGCTGACCCCGCTCTGGGCCCTATACGATCTGGCCCGCGCCGTTCAGGCCCACGACACGGACTACATCGCCCGGCACGTCAATTTCCGGACTCTCCGATTGTCGGTCATCCGACAGGCGGTCGCGGCCGCCCAGGCGCGCGATCCGGCGGCACCCGATGTCGAGCCCCGGGATCGGCAGCGCATCGCCGAGGCCGCCGCCGCCCTGG
The DNA here is from genome assembly GCF_023093475.1 of Methylobacterium sp. 37f. Lineage (NCBI taxonomy): Bacteria > Pseudomonadati > Pseudomonadota > Alphaproteobacteria > Hyphomicrobiales > Methylobacteriaceae > Methylobacterium > Methylobacterium sp. 37f. The sequence continues at coordinate 1,876 of NZ_JAGHKN010000041.1, read as the reverse complement.
CGATCCCAATCGCCGAGGCTCTGGTGACACCTGCCACGGTGGTCGACCTTCTGGACGACGGCTGGCCGCAATCCGTCGAGCTCGGACGCGACGGGCCGAAGACCAAGCCCGCAGGTGGCCTGCACATCGAAAGCGTCCGGCGGTTGATCCCGTTCTATCTCGCCTCCGAAATGCGCGGGTTCCGCACCGTCGTGATCGGCATACCACCCGAGGCGGGGAGGGATCGGCGATTGCGAATCCGCCTGCGCCTCCGCGGCTGGTCCTGGCGCCTCGTCGATATCGAACTGAACGAAGAGCTGCGCGAGCGCATCGCCCAGTCCTTCGTACGCACCAGCGCGAAGACGCGCTGACAGCTCAGGTGCGGCGGATCAGGGTTCGTCCGCACCCCGGTTCGTGAATCGGGCATTGCCGAGCCCGGTGCCGATGGTGAGCACCCCCCAGCGGGTAACATCCTGGCGATTCGGGACCTCGCTCAGTCCCTGGACCACGGCATCGTTGTGCATCACCACCATGGTGGCGTGATCCCCGATCCTGGGGATCGCTGCCGCGATCCGCTCCACAAGGTTGAAGTCGTCGCCTTCCCAGTGTCCGGGCAGGTTCTGTCCACCACGCTTGATCGTACCATCGGCCTCGATCATGCCCGGGCAGCCGATGCCGATGAAGGGAGCCAAGCTGAAGCTGGCCCGGTCCGCTCGGCGAATGAGATCCGACAGCATACCGATCAGCCGGTCCACGGCCTCGTCCCGACTCGGCATCGGATCTTCGTCGCGATGTCGCCAGATCTCCGAGCGCCACACTTCGCTGCGAGAGAGGTCCGGCGCTTTCTTCAGGTTCGTCGTCACCACGCCGGCACGGATGTTGCTGCCGCCGATGTCAACGGCGAGCAGACTGTCATATCCCGCGAACATCCAAGCGGGCGCCAGATGCACCGCACCGATCAGGCCGCCCTCGTCGGGATGGTGCCGGATGGGCTCGAGGGTCACATCAATGCCCCCTGCGCGCAGGAGCACACCCGCTCGACCGATGGCGAGGCAGCCGACCTGGCTGTCGCTGAATCCGCCGCCGACCACGATCGCCTGCGTTCCGGCCCACCCGTCCTGGTTCAGGAAGATCTTGACCACTCGCGCGAGTTCTTGTGCGAAGCCCTCGATAGCGCTGAACACGACGCCCGAGGCGAGCGGGTCGTCGGCGACCAGAATCTGGTCGAGGCGCCGCTTCGAGAAATCGCAGCTCTTCTTGTCGCCGAGAGGATCGGGACCGAGCGCGCGTAGGCTGTCGCGGCACGCTTCCAGCATCTCGCGAAAGGCTGATTTGGAAACCCGATCGCCGATGAAGCCGTCACCGTCCTTCACCTCGATGTTGTAGTCGTCGACTACGACGGAGGGCAGCGTCTGGGCCGCGTGCGCGAGACCCGCCTCGCGGATCTGAATGTCCTTGACCATGCCGATTCGTCTGCCCCTCGCCTCACTGTCATGCGCACCTCAACGCCCAAGCAGTTTATTTGGGCTTCAGGGTTTCTCCGGCGGTCGGAGCCTTCGGCTCGCGGGCTTCCATCAGATCCTCGGCTTTGTCCTCGTCCGTATCGCCTCCGCGCTCGATCGTTTTCTCGGGATTGGCCGCCAGTGCGCGCACGATCTCCACGAGGCGCTCGCACTCGGTGGCGTACTTGTAGGTTTCGAGCACGATGGCGGCATCGCGAAGGGTGCGCAGGTCGCGCACCGTCTGCTTGTTGGCGGTTTCACGCAGCTCGCTCTTCGCCGCGATCGCCTCTTCGAGCTTCGCGCCCTTCACATCGCAGGCGGCCTGTGCCGCGGCAGCGCTGGCGAGAAGAACGAGGGCGGTGGCGAGGGGGGTGCGCATCGTGGGGCTCCAGGGG
>NZ_JAGHKN010000040.1:0-46089 GCF_023093475.1 Methylobacterium sp. 37f | reverse complement strand
AGAGACAGCGTCCACCCACCACCCCTCACCGCTCTCTGCGCCCCCATCCGGCGGCGTTTCTCCTGGAGGTTTCCACGACATGACACGACCCTTCTTCAAAGCCGCCGCGGTGGCGCTGGCACTCCTGCTCCCGCTCGCGCCGGCCGTCGCGGCGCCCTTCAAGCTGAAGGCCGAACCCAAGATCGCCATGGTGATCTTCGGGCAGAAGAACGACGGTGGCTGGTCGCAGGCCGCCGACGAGGCCCGCGTGAAGATGGAAGCGGCGCTGGACATGAAGATCCCGGCCGTGGACGGGGTGAAGGAGAACGCCACGGCGATCCGTCCGGTGGTCGAGCTCTTCATCAAGCGCGGCTACAACATCATCATCGGCACCGCCTTCGGCTATTCCGACACCTTCAAGGAATTGTCCGAGAAGTATCCCGACGTCGCCTTCCTCAACCTGTCGGGCACCACCAACGGGCCGAACCTCGAATCGGTCTACGGGCGCACCTACGAGAGCCAGTATCTGTGCGGCATGGCCGCCGGCGCCGTGTCCAAGACCGGCAAGCTCGGCTTCGTCGCGGCCAATCCCTTCGGCGTCGTGAACTGGACGATCAGCGCCTACGAACTCGGCGCCCGCAAGATGAACCCGAACGCCACGCTCAACGTGGTCTATACCGGCATCTGGAACGACCCGGTGAAGGAGCGCGCCGCGGCCGAGGCCCTGGTCGACCAGGGTGTCGACGTGCTCGGCCAGCACGTGGACACGCCCGCCACCCAGATCGTCGCGCAGGAGCGCGGCATCTACGGCACCGGCCACCACCGCGACATGCGGGAATTCGCCCCCAAGGCGACCATCTGCTCCTCGGTCTGGACCTGGGACAAGGCCCTGCTCCCCGAGATCAAGAAGATCATGGCCGGCACGTGGGTGCCGGCGCCCAACGGCGCCTTACTCAGCATGGCCAAGGGTGGCACCGATATCGCTTGCTGCGGGGCGGCCGTGCCCCCGGCGGCGGTCAAGGAGATCCTGGCCGAGCGCAAGGCGATCATCGAGGGCAAGCAGATCTATGCCGGCCCCCTCGAGGATCGCGACGGCAAGCTGCGGGTCCCGGCCGGACAGGTCCTGAGCGACGCGGACCTCTGGAAGATGGACTGGTACGTGAAGGGCGTGATCACCCAGAAATGACCGTTCGGCGGCCGGGCTTCGCACCCGGCCGCCATCCCGTGTCCGACGAAGCGATCAACCCCATGGACGGTGCAGCGATGGGCATGGCCCTCGAACTTCTCGGCGTCTCGAAGACCTTCGACGGCTTTCAGGCGCTCGCCGAGGCCGACTTCGCGGTGGAAACCGGCGAGGTTCACGCCCTGCTGGGCGAGAACGGCGCCGGCAAATCCACCCTCATGAACGTGGCGGCGGGCCTCTATCGGCCCGACCAGGGCCGCATCCGCGTGCGGGGCCGCGAAGTCGAGCTGAGCGGGCCGGTCGCGGCCCGGCACCTCGGCATCGGCATGGTCCACCAGCATTACAAGCTCGTCAAAGCCTTCAACGCCGTCGAGAACATCCTGCTGGCGCAGGGGGCGCCCCGCTACGGCACCGGCCTCGCCGAGGTCGAGGCGGCCATCCGCGCGCAGAGCGAGGCGGTGGGCTTCGCCGTCGATCTGCGGCGGCCGGTCGGAAGCCTGTCGGTGGCCGAGCAGCAGCGCGTGGAGATCCTCAAGGTGCTGGTGGCCGGCGCCGGTATCCTCATTCTCGACGAGCCCACCGCCGTGCTCACCGACCGCGAGGCGGAGGCGCTGCTCACCACCATGCAGGCCCTGGCCCGCCAGGGTGCGGCCGTCATCCTCGTCACCCACAAGCTCGGCGAGGTGCAGCGCCATGCCGACCGCGTCACCGTGATGCGCGGCGGCCGCATCGTCGCCAGCGCCGATCCGGCGAGCCTCACGGCGGCCGAACTCACCACCCTGGTGGTCGGCGCCACCGCGAACCCCGTCCCTTGCCCGGCCACCCGGATCGAAGGCCCGGTGCTCGCGGTCGAAGGCCTCGCGGGCACCCGGTCGGACGGGCTGCAGACCCTGCACGGCCTGAACCTGACGATCCGCGCGGGGGAGATCTACGGCATCGCCGGCGTCGGCGGGAACGGGCAGACCGAACTCGCCGAGATCCTCATGGGGGTGCGCCGCGCCGGGGCCGGGCGCATCGCGCTCGCGGGCGACGACGTCACCGCCACCGGTCCCAAGCTACGCCGGGCGCGGGGGCTGGCCGCGATCCCGGCGGACCGTCAGGTCTACGGGCTGGCCGGCGACCTCTCGGTCGCCGAGAACTACGCGGTGGGCGGGCTGACCTCCGGGCGCTTCGGCGGCTGGCTCCGGGTCGATCGCGCCGCGATCCGCGCCGGCACGGAAGCCGCCATCGCGGCCTTCGACATCCGGGGCGCGCGCAGCCCGCGCCAGAAGGCCAGCCTGCTTTCGGGCGGCAATGCGCAGAAGCTCGTCATCGCCCGCGAATTCGCCGGCCGGCCCCGCTTCGTCCTCGCCCACTCTCCGGCCCGCGGGCTCGACGTGCGGGCGACGGCCGATATCCACCGCCGCCTGCGCGAGGCCCGCGACGCGGGCGCGGGCGTGCTCCTGATCAGTGAGGATCTCGACGAGGTGATGCTGATGTCGGACCGGATCGGCGTCATGAGCCGGGGCCGGATCGTGGGCGAGTTCGACGCGCCCGCCGACCGGCAGGCCATCGGCGTCGCCATGGTGCACCATGCCTGAAACCCTTCCCATTCCCCTCCTGTCCCCCGCCCCCGAGCTGCCGGTGCCGGTGCCCGAATTGCCCGCGGCCAAGCTGGCCGGGCGCGGCCGCGTCACGGTCGAGATCCGGCAGCACGTCTCCGGCTGGTATCAGGGCGTCGTGCTCGCCTGCGGCCTCGTCGTCGGGATCGGGCTCGCGACCGCCATCCTGGTCGTCTCCGGCGTCGGCCTCTCGGATCTCTTCCAGGAATTCGTCGTCTCGATGGTGACCAGCCGGTCCAGCCTGGCGGCGGTGCTGGTCCAGGCGGGTCCCCTCGCCATCGTCGGGCTCGCGGCGGCCGTCGCCTTCCGCGTGCGGTTCTGGAACATCGGCATCGAGGGTCAGATGATCCTGGGCGCGATGGCGGCGACCGCCATCGCGATCCACGATGTCGGTCCGGCGCCCGCGCGGCTCGGCCTGATGATGCTGGCGGCGGCGCTGGCCGGGGCAGCCTGGGTCCTGGTCCCGGCCGTCCTCAAGATCCGCATCGGGCTGAACGAGGTCATCTCGACGCTGCTGTTGAACTACGTCGCGTTCAACGGGCTGCTGCAGCTGCTGTACGGGCCCTGGCAGGACCCGGTGAGCAGCTTCCCGAATTCCAAGCAATACGACCTCGCCGAGCGTCTCGGCAGTCTCGGCTGGGGTGACCTGACCTGGGCGCTGCCGCTGGCAGGTCTCCTCACCCTGCTGTGCTGGTGGCTGCTGAACGTCAGCCGCTTCGGGTTCCTCTCCCGCGTGGCCGAAGCCAATCCGCGCCTGGGCGAGGGTCAGGGCCTGCCGATGACGCGGGTGATGCTGGCCGCCGCCCTGCTGTCGGGGGCGCTGGCGGGCCTGGCCGGCTTCAGCATCTGCGCGGGCGTCGAGTACCGGCTGACCCAGTCGTTCTTCAACGGCTACGGCTTCTCCGGCATCCTCATCGCGTTCCTGGCCCGCAACAATCCGCTCGCCACCTTCGTCACCGCGGTGCTGGTCGGCGTGCTCTACGTGGTCGGACAGAGCCTGCAGGTGTTCTACGGCATCCCCAGCGCGATGGTGCAACTCATCCAGGCGGTGATCGTCATCGGCGTCGCCGCCTCCGATTTTTTCTTGCGGCACCGGGTGCGATGGGTGCCGGGAAGGCGTCCCGATGTTTGACTTCCTCGTCAACTGGCTGGCCAACGTGCCGATCTTCGCGCTGCCCTACGCGCTCGCCGCGCTCGGCCTCATCATCACCGAGAAGGCCGGCGTGCTCTCCCTGGGGGCCGAAGGCTTCCTGCTCATCGGCGCCATGAGCGGCATCGGCGTTCTGCTCGGGGTCGGCGACTATCCGCTCCTCGCGCTGATCGTGGCGGCGCTCGCGGCGGCTCTGCTCTCGCTGGTCTATGCGCTGCTCGTGGTGACGCTGCGGGTCAACCAGGTCATCGGTGGCCTCGCCCTGGTCTTCCTGGCGCAGGGCATGACCGGCGTGATCGCCACGCGGGCGGGCTGGACCAGCCGGCCCGTGGCGGGCCTGCACAACGTTCCCCTGGGGTCGCTCGCCGAGATTCCGGTGCTGGGGCCGATCCTGTTCCAGCACGATCCCCTGGTCTTCGCCACGGTGCCCCTCGTCGCCCTCGTCGCCTATGTCCTCAACCGCACGATGTTCGGGCTGCGGCTGCGGGCCGTCGGCGACGGCCCCGACGCGGCCGATGCCGCCGGCATCGGCGTCGCCCTGACCCGGTACGGGGCCATCGCCCTCGGCTCGGCACTGGTCGGGCTCGCGGGCGGCTATCTCGCGGTCGGTGTCGCCAAGATCTGGGTCGAGGGCATGACGGGCGGGCGCGGCTGGATCGCCGTCGCCCTCGTGATCTTCGCCCGCTGGCAGCCCTGGCGGGCGCTCGGGGGCGCACTCCTGTTCGGGGGCATCGAGGCGCTGATCCCCCGCATCGCCGCCGCCGGCCTCGCCCTGCCGCAATACCTCCTCCTGATGACGCCCTACCTGGCCACCCTCGCGGTCATGATCTGGATCTGCCTGCGCCAGGACGGCCGGAGCCTGGAGCCGAGGGCCCTCGGCGTCGCCCACATGCGCGAGGAGCGTCGCTGAGCCGGCCCGAAACCCCCGTCACCGATCCCGCGGCCAGCTCAGCCAGTCGAAGGCCAGGGCGAGGTCGGCGGGATCGACCGAGAATCCGCCCCCGCCCTCCGGGTCGGGGGCGCCGATCAGGTAGCCGGTCTGATGGCCCATCACGGCGTCGAGGCCCGATTGCAGGAAGCCGAGGTCGGCCTGATTGTCGCGGGCGGCCAGGACGAGGCTGCCCGGCTCCGCGAAGATCGAGCCGTGCAGGCCCGAGCCGTACTCGCCGACCAGGATTTCGGCCGACTGGAACAGGGCGACCTGCTCGCGCAGGCCGAGGCGCTCCGGTGTCACGCGGGTGAAGCCGCGGGCCACGGCCAGGTCTTCGAACAGCTGCCGCTGCACCAGCTGCCGGGGGCTGTGGGTGAGAGCGTTGGCCGAGCGCGCCACGAACAGCTTCGTCCGGGTGCGCGAGCCGCGCCCCCGCCCGAGGGCGGCCCGGCGCAGGCCGGCGGCGGCCTCGGCGAACAGAGGCGACACCCGCGTGCCGAACCGCAGCGTCGAGGGCACCAGGAGTTCGTCGCAGGCCACGCGGTCGCGGGTCCGGTCGTAGAACCGGCACTGGCTCTCGCCGATGCCGAGGAGCGCCAGCCAGGCCCGGGCGAAGCCGGGCGTGTCGTCGGGCAGCAGGAAGCTCAGGCGCTCGACCCGGTAGCCGGCTGCCCGCAGCAGGTGGAGCTTCGGCAGGAAATCGACGAGCCAGTGGCCGTAGCCGAGATGACCGGGGCCGGCGAGCAGCACCGACCGGCCGGGGGCTTGGACGCGCCTGGCCTCGGCCTGCCGGGCGCGCGTGCCCCGGTGGTGGCGGTTGAGGTAGTCGAGGTCGGTCTGCAGGTCGAGGCTGAGGTTGAACCGGCCATCGGTGAGGATCATGCCCTCGCCGACGATCTCGGCGTCGGGCAGCGCGTAGACCGCCGTCCCGAGCACCACGTGCTGGGCGTGATAGAGCCGCAGCAGGTCCGGTGTGACGGCGCCTGCCAGGAAGGCCGGCGGCATCAGGCGAGAGCGCTCCGCCCGGGTCACGTCGATCACCGTGCCGCGCCCGCCCTCGACGTTGCGGCGGAGATCGATCACGTCGTCGGCCGACAGGAGGTCCGGTTCACTCACCGCCATGGGCCGCTCCGTCCGCTCCGCCTGCCAAACCCGCTCCCTCGCCGGCCTGCGGCCTTGCGCCCGGGGCGCCGCGCCGGGGGCACGATGCCCAAGGACCCGCCGCCGTGGCAAGCCGGACTGGGCAAGCCGGACTGGGCAAGCCGATCCGGGCCTGCGAACCGGTTACGGCCCCGGTCCATCGTCCGGGCTCCCGGGCAGCGCTTTTTCCGCTAGGATGGCGCATCGCGCGCGAAAACCCGCGCCATCAGGACCGAATGGGGCACCCGAGTGATGCGGACCGACACCCTCGCGGAGAATGCGGACCACCCGACAAGCCTGTCGGCGGACCTGACAAGCCTGCCGGCGGACCCGGCCAGCCTGACGGCGCATGGCGTCTTCGACGTGGCGGCCTATGCGGCGCGCCTGCCCGAGACCTCGGACACCATGGTGGCGGATCATCGCTTCACCGACGATCCGGCCGCGAGCGCCCGGGTGTTCCGGGTCTACCACCCGACGCCGCCCCACAGTCATGCCTCCTGCGACGAGTACCTCTACGTCCTGTCCGGCCGCTGCCGGATGGCGTTCGGCGACGAGGCCCCGGTCACGGTCGGCCCCGGCACGCTGGTGTTCTTCAAGCGCGGGGTGGTGCATTCGGTGCCCGAGATCTTGGAGCACCCGATGGTGTTCCTCTCCGTCGACACCCCCCGACGCGAGCCCCGCGACATCCGCTTCGTCACCGACGGAACCGGGACCCCCGACACCTTCATGCGGCAATCCTGACCGGCACAACTTCTGACTGACAGCAGTGCCGAGAGGCAAAAATCCTGACGGGCCGATCGCCTAATCGACCTTCTCGTTGGGATAGACGCCCCAGAGCCGGTCCTGGCGGATGTAGCCGTCGACGTCGCCCCGCTTCGACGGCAGGGCCACGACGATGCGGCACCAGGTCCCGGTGCAGGATTTGACGTTGCCGATCACGCCGGCCTGGAGGCGGGCTTCCTCGCCGGAGGCGGCATCGGCCTTGGCGTAGAGCGGCACGGCGGCCTTGTCCGGGTTCTTGTCCGCGCCCTTTCCGGCGGTGACCACGGAGGTGCGCCGCCCGGACAGCAGCGAGTGCAGCACCCAGCCCTCGGTGCCCTCGGAGTCGCGGATGCGACGCCAGGTCTCGAACTCCGCCACGATCTCGATCGGCAGCCCCGCCCGCTGGAACACCCAGAGGGTGCGGTGGTCCTTCGAGGGTCCCTCGCGCAGGTTGACCCGGTCGGTCTTCAGGCTGGCGTAGCGCGGCAGCGGCAGCTTGGTTACCGGCCCGAGCGCGACGTCGGGGCCGGCGCCCGCCGCCGAGGCCGCCGCGACGGGGCCGGTGGACAGGAGGGTGGCGAGCAACAGGGCCGGCAAGGCGGTGGAAAGGGTCGGGAGCAGGGCAGGCGCGCGCATCGTCCGGTGATCCTTCACGCTGTCCGGGGCGGGCGTCGCCCCAGGGTGGCGGCGGGCCCCGGCGTGCATTGTGTTCCGCCGCCTCTCTGGTAGAGAGGCCCACAGGGTCGCAAGACCCCCGGGGTCGCCACAGCCTTGTGGGCTGCCGGCCCGTCGTCTCGAATGTCTTGACCGGTGCGTGGTTAACGCACGGTAAGCTTGCGGCGTCGTCCGCCGCGTCGGATCTCGGGCCGGGTCTCGGCCGGATCGGACGTGGACGCCGAGCGACACCGTGCGCGGGGAGGGTGCATGTCGTCGTTGAAGCGCAAGCCGCTCGTGGTCGTCACGCGGCGTCTGCCCGAGGCCGTGGAGACGCGCATGCGCGAGCTCTTCGAGATCCGGCTCAACACCGACGATGCCGCCCTGGCGCCCGACGCCCTTGTGGCGGCCCTGCGCGAAGCCGACGTGCTCGTGCCCACCGTCACCGACGAGATCGATTCGGGCCTCCTCGCCCAGGCCGGCCCGAACCTGCGGCTGATCGCCAATTTCGGCAACGGTGTCGATCACATCGACGTGGCCGCCGCCCTGGAGCGCGGCATCACCGTCACCAACACCCCCGGCGTCCTCACCGAGGACACCGCCGACATGACCATGGCGCTCATCCTCGCGGTCGCCCGCCGCGTCACCGAGGGCGCCCGGATCATTCCGGACGACGCCTGGACCACCGGCTGGTCGCCGACCTGGATGCTGGGTCGCCGAATCACCGGCAAGCGCCTCGGCATCGTCGGAATGGGTCGGATCGGCCAGGCCCTGGCCCGCCGGGCCAAGGCGTTCGGCCTGCAGATCCACTATCACAACCGCCGCCGGGTTCCGGCCCAGATCGAGCGCGACCTCGACGCGACCTACTGGGAATCCCTCGACCAGATGCTGGCCCGCGTCGACATCGTGTCGGTCAACTGCCCGCACACCCCCGCGACCTACCACTTGCTCTCGGCCCGCCGTCTCAAGTTGCTGAAGCCCGAGGCCGTGGTGGTGAACACCGCCCGCGGCGAGGTCATCGACGAGAACGCCCTCGCGCGCCTGCTCGAGGCCGGCGACATCTCCGGCGCCGGGCTCGACGTGTTCGAGCAGGAGCCTGCGGTCAGCCCCCGCCTCGTCAAGCTCGCCCGCGCCGGCAAGGTCGTGCTCCTGCCGCATATGGGTTCGGCGACGCACGAGAGCCGCGTCGATATGGGCGAGAAGGTCATCATCAACATCAAGACCTTCATGGACGGGCACCGGCCCCCCGACCGTATCCTTCCCAGCATGCTCTGAACGCAGGCCTCCCGGCGATCGGCACAGGTCCCTGGGGATGACGGCGTTCGTCACAACGTAGGATCGGAACGGGCCCATGCCCGGCACGTTGACCGGCACTGGCCATGGCGGGGTCGGTACCAGGAACGGGTGGATCAAAGTATCATGGCCGCGGACACACCGTCGACCGAGGCGGCATCGGTGAGCGTAATGGGGTGCGGCGAGTTCCGCCGTTTCGCGGATTTCGTGCCCTTGATGATGTGGCGTGCCGATCATCTCGGCGCCGCCGTTCATCACAACGAATCCTGGCTGGCCTTCACGGGCCGGTCGCCGGACGAGGAACTCGGCCACGGCTGGCGCCGCGGTCTCCATCCCGACGATCTTGAGCGTCACGCCGCCCTCGTGGCGAAGGCGTTCGAGGCGCAGGAGCCTTTCACGGCCGAATTCCGTCTCCGGCGTCACGACGGGGCGTACCGATGGCTTCTCGATACGGCCAAGCCCCTGCGGGAGAACGGCGATTTCGTCGGGTTCCTGGGCACCTGCTTCGATATCACCGATCGCAAGCACGCAGAGGAGGATTCCGAGCGCGCCCTGGTGGAGAAGGAGGCCTTGCTGGCCGAGGTCTACCACCGCGTCCGCAACAACCTCCAAGTGATGGTCAGCCTGATCGGTCTCTACGGGCGTGCCGCGCCGGCCCCGTGCCGGGGCAGTTTCGAGGCGCTCGGGCAACGGGTGCGCGCCATCGCGCTGGTGCAGCAGCACCTGCATGAAGCGCCGCACATCGCCTCTATCGACCTGCGCGACTACCTGCACCGCCTCGCCTCCGGCCTCGGGCAATTGCGCCGGGCCGGGCGGATCGGTGTCACCGTCGGCGGGCGCGGGACCAGTCTCGTCGAGCCGCGCACCGCCAATGCTCTCGGCATGATCGTGGCCGAAGTGGTGTCCGAGTGCCTCGACACCACGGCCGAATCCGTCGCCTGCGCCATCGCGATCCAGATCGATGCGGCGGCCGGCGGTCCGGTGCGGCTGAACATCGTGTCCGGTGCGGGCGAGGGCGCCGCGCCGGGGAAGCTCGAGGTGCCGAACCTCGGTCCGCGCCTGATCGCCGCCTATGCGTCGCAGGCCGAGATCGCCGTGCGGGGCGTCGGCACCGCCGCCGAGCCCCTGGAACTGCAATTGCCCGAGGTGCTGGCCCAGCCGTCCTGAGGATCGCATTGGCGCGCGCAGGGACTATATGCGGAAGACACACGACGCAGAAGACATCCGACCCAGGCGAGCCCACCCGGACCATGCTTCCACCCATCGAGACCATCGTCGACAATTTCGGAATCCTGGATGAGGGGCCGGACCGTTACGAGTATCTGATCGAACTGGGGCGTGCCCTGCCGCCGTTTCCCGAGGACATGCTGACCGAGGACAATCGGGTCCACGGCTGCGAAAGTCAGGTCTGGGTCGAGTCCCACATCGATCGCTCGCAGGAGCCGCCCCGCCTCCATCTGAGGGGAACCAGCGACTCGGTCATCACCAAGGGACTGATCGCCCTGGTGATGGCGCTTCATGACGGCAAGACGCCGGAAGACATCGCAAAGGTCGATGTCTTCCAGGTCTTCAAGGAGATCGGCCTCGGTGCCCATCTCACCTCGAAGCGCTCCAACGGCGTTCGCGCCATGGCGGAGCGCATCCACCGGGATGCGGTCCGTCTCACGGCAGCCTGAGGCAAGGCGCACCGCCTCAGTTCAAGCCTGCGACCGGCTCACGCCACTGGCGCAGGCGGCTGCGGTTCGGCCCCACGGCCTCGCGCTCCAGGCCATAATGCTCGGCCAGCCGTGCCAGGGTGATACGAGCGACAACCTTAGCCGAGCGTGCCGGCCATCGCCGCTCCGCCTCGATCCGCTCCAGTCCCTTCAGGAAGCCGCAGAGGTCGATCAGCAATCCGGACAGGTCGTTACCGACGGCACCGAGGGCTGCACGCACGCGCTGGCGCGCAGCCAGCATCGCGTCGGACCCGGCGGCCGGATCGCGCGGACCCGAACCATCGACCTTCACGCCACTCCAGTCCTGTCCCATCCGGGGCATGAGCGCCGCCCCCGCGAGATCGCGGCGCAGGCGCTCGCCCGCCTCGAAGCAGGCCGCGTCGATGAGAGGCTTACCGTCGCGGTCGCGTCGGCGTGCCATCCAGGCGAGAGGACTTTCCGTGGCGTCCCGGACGGGTCGGTCTGGCCCGGGACCCCGTCCCACGAGTTCGAGATGCTGGGCGAGATAGGGCGGATGGGCGCCCGCGCTCTCGCGCCGCAAGCGGGCGCGTCCGGCTGGGCTGATCGTCAGCCGGGCACGCCGGCCCGTGCCGCGTTCCGCGAGATCCCGAGCCAGCAGTTCGGCTCCGGCGCCCTGGCGGAACCGGCCACCTCCCACCGAAATCCCGCTGCCTCCCTCTCGAACGATCCAGCCCTCGGCGTCGGTGGAATCGGGAAGCGCATAGGCGCCTTCCGGCGCCAAAGCCGCGAGCAGACGCTTGGCCTCCGGCCCGATCGTCGTCCCCTCGGGACAAGCGGACGGATCACGTCCGGTGCCGCGGTCGGTCGACGGGGTCGTGCGATATTTGTTCATGATTTGTTCCATTACTCAGAACGGTGGCGGGCAAGCGCCATGTCGTCGATAGTAAGGGAAAAAAAGCCTAGATCAAGTCTTGACGCGTTTTCCAGGAAAGCGATTCCGGTTCGGCGCATCGTCGGCGCCCGGACCAGACAATCCTGGGATCGGTCCCCGAGACGGGGGTCGATACCCCCGCCGCGGTAGCGATCGCAGCGACCGGAGGCCGGTCGCGGCCTGTTCAGGCGGCTTCGTCGTAATTCCCGTTCCGGGTCTGGCCAAGGCCAATCGCCTTCGCGAGGTCGGAGCGCGCCTTGGCGTAATTCGGAGCGACCATCGGATAATCGGACGGCAGGCCCCATTTGGCGCGGTATTGCTCCGGGCTCATGTCGTACTTCGCGCGCAGATGACGCTTCAGCGACTTGAAGGTCCGCCCATCTTCCAGGCAGATGATATGGTCTGCCGTGATGGATTTTTTCACAGAGATTGCCGGCTGAAGCGGTGCAGACGAGGCCTTCGCCTCGATCTGACCGGTGGCAATCTGCTTCAGAGCGCTGTGGGTCTGCGTGATCAACTGCGCCAGCTCACCGGAAGGCACCGGGTTGTTGCTCACATAAGCTGAAACAATGTCGACGGTCAGCTCGACATAATCCGCAGAATGTTCGATGTCGCTCATGATCGGAAGAATTCTCCTAATGCGATGCGTTTGAAAGGGTTACAGGGAGTTCGAACGCTTGCGCGTCCACGCCCATAGGCTCTGCGGATCGGTTCCGCCGCGTCGCCATCTGTCCCGCATGCGCTATAGAATGCGCAGCAACTTCGCCCGCCACGATTTCTGGATATGCTATTCCTGATCAGGTCGCAAGACGGCAATGCGCGTCTTCGGTAATCTTAAGCAACACCTTAGAACAATATTTCAACAATCTCTGATCACCAGAATTTGACATCGAAACCATTGGGGGATGGTCTCGGGCCACTTGGCGGGTCGATTTGGCAATCTTGTCCGTGCCGATCCGGCAGAGGGTGAGCCTGTCTCCGGGCTGCTTGCCTGTCGGCCTCGTCCGGGCCACATGGCAGGACGAAGGGACCGAGACGGCCCTTTCTCACGCACCTGTGACAGGATTTTCGCGATGGCGTCCCAGTCCGCATCGATTTCCACGCCCTCCGTTGCTCCCATCGCGGATGTGAGGCCGCACAGCTACGAGGTTCACGGTCGTGTGTTGAGCGATGATTACGCTTGGCTGAAGGCTGAGAACTGGCGCGACGTCCTGAAAGATCCTGCCGCTTTGCCTGATAGTATTCGGGAGTATCTGGCGGCTGAAAACGCCTACTCGGAAGCGGCTCTAGCCGAGAGCGCGGACCTGCGCCGGACGCTCGTCGCCGAAATGCGGGCGCGCATCCGCGAGGATGACAGCAGCGTGCCCGAGCCGGACGGACCCTATGCCTATTACACCCGGCATCGTGAGGGCGGCCAGCATCCGCTGGTGTGCCGGCGCCCGCGCACCGTCGTCGTCATGCCGGGTCAGGGGGCTGAGACGGCGGCGGATGGTGGACCGGAGGAGGGGGAAGTGATCCTCCTCGATGGGGATCGGGAGGGGGAGGGACTCGCCTTCTTCGAGATCGCCTCGGCGGTCCACTCCGAGGATCACGCGTTGTTGGCCTGGAGCGCCGACACCAAGGGATCGGAACTGCATACCATCCGGGTTCGCACGCTCGAGACCGGAGCGGATTTGCCCGACCGCATCGAGGCGACCACCGGTGAGGTCGTCTGGACGGCCGACAACCAGGCGTTCTTCTACGTCGCCGTCGACGAGAACCATCGCCCCGCCCGGGTCATGCGCCACCGGATCGGCACCGGGCAGGAGGCCGACACCCTCGTCTACGAGGAGCCGGATTCCGGTTTCTTCGTGCATATCGAGGAGACGCAGTCGGGCGATTTTCTGACGGTCACCGCCAGCGATCACGAGACCTCGGAGGTCCATCTGCTGGACCGGCGGGTGCCCGACGGAACCCTGATGGTGGTGCAGCCGCGCCAGCCCCTGTTGATCTATTCCGTCGAGAACTGGGCCAATCACCTCTTCATCCTCACCAACGCGGAGGGTGCCGAGGACTTCAAGATCGTGACCGCCCGCCTGGAAGCGCCGGCGCGCGCGAACTGGACCGATGTCATCGCCCATCGACCGGGCGTGATGATCCGCCATCAGCACGTGATCGCCGACCATCTGGTCCGTCTCGAGATCGAGAATGCACGCCCTCGGATCGTCGTACGCGACACGCAGGGCAGCGAGCACGTGGTGGCCTTCGCCGAGGAAGCCTATTCGCTGGGTCTCCAGCCCGGCCACGAGTTCGAAACGGCGGTGATCCGCTTCACCTACTCGTCGATGACGACGCCGGCCGAGACCTACGATTACGACTGCGTGACCCGGGCGCGGCAGTTGCGGAAGCGGCAGACCGTGCCGAGCGGGCACAAGCCGGAGGATTACGTCACCCGCCGTCTCTTCGCCACGGCGCCGGACGGCGAGACGGTGCCGATCTCGCTGCTGCACCGCCGTGACTGTCCCCTCGACGGCTCGGCGCCGCTGCTGCTCTATGGCTACGGCTCCTACGGCACGCTGATGCCGGCGGCTTTCCGCACCAACCTCCTGTCGCTGGTCGATCGCGGGTTCGTCTACGCCATCGCCCACGTGCGCGGCGGGACCGAGAAGGGCTGGCGCTGGTATCTCGATGGCAAGCGCGAGAAGAAGCCCAACACGTTTTCGGATTTCGTCGCCTGCGCCCGGACGCTGATTGAGGCGAACTACACGGCCGAGGGCCGCATCGTGGCCCATGGCGGCTCGGCCGGCGGCATGCTGATGGGGGCGGTGGCCAACCTTGCGCCGGAACTCTTCGCCGCCATCGTCGCAGACGTGCCCTTCGTCGATGTTCTCAACACCATGCTCGACGGCGAACTGCCGCTGACGCCGCCCGAATGGCCCGAATGGGGCAATCCACGCGAGAGCCTGACGGCGTTCGAGACGATCCTGTCCTACTCGCCCTACGACAACGTCGCGGCGAAGCCGTACCCGGCCATCCTGGCGCTTGGCGGGCTGACCGACCCACGGGTGACCTATTGGGAACCGGCCAAATGGGTCGCGCGCCTGCGAGCGACCATGACCGGCGGCGGCCCGATCCTGCTGCGCATCAACATGGAGGCGGGCCACGGCGGCGCGGCCGGACGCTTCGACCGCCTCGAAGAGGTCGGGTTGATCCAGGCCTTCGCCCTCCGGGCCGTCGGTAAGGCCTGAGCCGGATTTCTCAGGCCTGTCAGGTTCATTCTGAACCAACCAGACTCGCGAGCCCCTCGTTTCCGTTTGTCTGGTCGGGATCACCGGTTTCCGCTGATCCCTGACAAACTCTAGGGCTGAGGCGTCGCCTCGGGCTGCGGTGCCTCCGCCTCCGGGCGCAGGCGCCGCGCGGCCTCGCGGGCGGCTTCCCGGGCAGCTTCGGCCTCGCGAGCCTGCGCGTCCCGTGCCTGACGGGCGGCCTCCTCGGCCGCACTCTTATCGGCGGCTGCCTTCAGGGCCGCCGCGCGAGCCTTGTCCATCTCGATGCGGGCGCGGCGGCGCTGGCGCTCGCTCTGGTCGGCCTCGAAGATCTCGATCTTCTCGAGTTCGCGCTGGAGCACCAGGGCCGCGAGGCCGTTCGTCGCCGGCCCGGCATCGATGCTGCGTTCGGGGGCACGGATCGGCCCGCTGAAACCGAGCTGGATCGCCGGGTTCCCTCCGGTCCAGCCTTTCGGCGCCTGTCCTGCGCTGAGCGTCCCACGTGCGTCGAGACGTGCGGTTCGCAGGTCAAAGCCCCACGTGCCGCTCCACTTGGCGACACCCAGCTCCAGGGTGAGGGGACCGGCCCGCAGGGTTCCGCCGACGAGGCTTGCCGGGCTGGAGACCGGCCCCGGCACCGTCAGCGGGCCTGCGCCGAGTTCTTCCACCACGAGGGCCTGGAGCCGCCCTTCGCGTAGGGGATCGTCTTCCCCGAGCACTCGCGTCACCGCCCGATGGAGTCCCGCCGGATCGGCACCCGGCAGACTGAGGCCCGCCAAAGTGATCTCTCCGCTGCCGCCGAGATTGTTCATCAGGCCGGTGAGGCTGGTACCGGAGGCCCCGAAGCGCAGTTGCGCCGTGACGCGACCCGCCACGGGGCCGCCACCGGCAAGGATGGAGATCGCCGCATCGGTGAGCGTGCCTTCGCCCGAAACGGCCGCACCGCCGCCCTGACGCGTCACGGTCGCGCTGCCGGCGACCCGACCTTTCGCGAGGGTCGCGTCGAGGTCGCGGAGGGTCAGGGTTTCCCCGTCGAGGCTGACACCCAGGGCTGCGCCGGTCGCGACCAGTCCGCGTCCGAGATCGAGGGTATCGACCCGGAGGGCGAGGAAGATGGGGGCTTGCGCGGCCGGAACCGGCGCGAAGCGCGCGCTAGCCGGATCGGAGGCCGCGGCCTTGGACGGTTCGGGCGGCAGGACCGTGGCGGCGGCCAGGAGCGGCAGCGACAGGCGCGCGAGGCTGGCGCTGCCGTGGATTTCGCCCTCCGGCGTGCGCGTGAGGTCGGCCGACACGGGCGTGCCGTCGACTCGGCCGACGAGGCCCACCCGCGCATCCGGACCGGCCCGGGACAGGCGCAAACCGAACTCGCCCGGAAGCGGGCCCGGAATCGGCACGGCACTGCCGGCGAGGGTCAGGAACGGCGCCACGTCCGGCAGGCTGAGGTGCAGTTCGCCGGCGCTGGGCAGGCTCTCGCGGCCGTCCAGCAAGATGGGCTGCACCGTCGCGATCGTGACGTCGGCGACGGACCCGCTGACCCGCAGGGCGAGCCCGGACGGTCTGCCATCGGCTTCGGCGGGGCCGGGCGTACCGACGAGGCGCAGGCGGCCGGGGCGCCGCAGGGCCGGGATGTCGCCGCGTCCGAGCCAGGTCCCCGCATCCGCCGTCGCGAGGGTGAGGTCCAGGCTGTCGATGCGGCCGGAACGGCTCCGGAGGTCGAGGTCGAGGGGGCCGCCGGCGGCCTCGCCCTTGGCGGCGACCCGGAGGGTATCGGCCGTGCCGGCATCCCGTTCGAGGCTGACGGCAAGGTCGAGGGCTCCGGCGCGCAGAAAGGCCGGGATTCGCTGGGCTTCCGCCAGCCAGACCCGGTCGAGGAGCGCGAACAGGGGGGCGGCCACCGCCGCCGAGACCCGCCCGGCGATCCGGCCCGTGCCGTCCGGATCGATGCGTCCCGACAGCTTGGCGTTGGCTCCTGCCAGATCGCTTATGTCGAGGCTGTCGACCACGAGGCTCGGGCCGTCCGACTGGAGGCTGGCCGCGATGGTGCCGCCACCCGAATGCGCGCCGGACGGGCCGTAGCGCACGTCGCGGGCCAGGAGGGTGAGCCCGACATCGTGGCCCCGCAGGTCGGCCAGCGTGCCTCCGAGGACCGGCAGGGTAGCGATGTCGAGGCCCTGCGCGACCAGTTGTGCATCGAACCGCCCCCGATGAGCGCCGTCGGCTGCCGCGTAGCGGGCATTGCCGGTGACGCGCGCCTCGCCGAGGCCGAGCCGCAGGTTGCGCAGCGACACCGTCAAGGCGTCCACCGACAGATCGGTAGCCAACTGCACCGGTCGGCCATCCATCACGGCCACGGCCGGACCCTCGAACCCGAGACGGCGCAGGTAGCGGCCGAAGCCGTCGGAGGCCGGGGCGTCGACGGACAACCGTCCAGTGAAGCGCAGGCCCGCTTCGGTGTCGATCTCGCCGCTGGCCCCGAGCACCGCCGCACCCGGCGCGGTCACGTCGAGCCGACGCAGGACGACCCCGCCGGTCCGGTCGAGGGTGCCGCTGGCGGCGAGCCGCGACCATTCGTCGAGGCCGAGGGCCAAGCTCTCCACCGCGAGGTCCAGATCGACCATCACGGGCAGGCCGAGGCCGTTCCGGCCGCCGATCGCCGGAACGCCGCGCGCGATCAGCGCCTGTCCGGCCGCCGAGGTCAGGAAGGCATCCAGGTCGAGGCGCCGGGTCGAGAGGGCGAGGCCGGCGCGCCATTGCTTCAGGTCGAGCTGCCCCGTGCCGCCGAGGCGCAGGGCCTGTCCGCCGGGATCGATCTCCAGGGCGACATCGGTGAACCGGGCTGTGAGGCCGCGCCCGGTGAACTTGCCCCCGAGAGAGAACGGCAGATAGGCGCCTGCCGCCTGGACCGGTGGCCCGACGACGATACGGGCGCTGCCTTCCGCGACCACGGTCGCCAAGCGCCGACCGGACGCGCCCGTTCCGGCGGGCGCAAGGCTGAGACGGGCATCGGCTTCGAAGCGCGGCCGCGTATCGCCACCGCCGGCGATCTTCACGCTGACGCCGTCGGACCCGATCTCGCCCGTCGAGAGCCGGAAGGGCACGCCGCGGCTGGTTCCCTCTGCGCGCCAGGGGCCGACCAGCGCCGGGGCCGAGATCTGCAGGGCTTCGGCATAGAACTGCTCGGTCCGCCCCGTCGCCGGCACCTGGGTTGTCAGGACGAATTGCCGGATCGTCAGATCCTCGATGGCGAGGTCGCGCCGAAGAGCCTCCGCCAAGCCGCGGGCCGGCAGTACTATGGCCTCACCGTCGGTGACCGGCAGCTTGACCTCGGCCCGGCCGATCCGGGTCTCGGTGAAGTGGATCTCGCCCTTCAGCAGAGGTGCCAGTGCAAGTTCGGCCCTGACGCCCTGGAGATCGAGGAGCGGGTGATCGAGCTTCGGCGCCGATCCGGCGGCGGCGCCGAGCCGGAGGCGATCGAGCTTCAGCCTGGGCGAGGGAAGGAGGCGGACGCCGATCCGGCCCTCCGTCTGCGCCGTCACGCCCAGCGAGCGGCTGATCGTGCGGTCGAGGGTGGCGCGATAGCTTTCCCAGGCCACGAAGGGTGGGACGGCGAGGGCCGCAACGAGGAGCAGGATGACGGCGCCCGCCAGCGCGGTCAGGATGTCACGCACCGTGTTTGTTCCGCCTCGTCACCCGGGGGCTCGCCCCTGCTCCGTTCGCGGACATAGCACAGGCGAGGCCGACGCGCGCCAGAGCCCTGGCGCGGTCAAAGTCGCTCCGCCCGACACGAGGCCTACGTCAGTCCCGCCGATCCCGGCCCGGCCGCAGCTCAGCGCCGGCCCGGAACCACGATCGGTGCCGCGGGTGCGCTCGGCCGGAACAGGTCGCTGCGCTGGATCTGCATCCGCGTCTGGTTGGTGTCGAATTGTTGGCGCTGCTCGATGCCGCGCAGCTGGCTGCGGTCGGAGAGCCGGTCGTTGGTGGCGTTGAGGCTGTCGATGGCGCGCGAGGATTGCGCCAGGGCCGGGCCGGCCGTCAGGAGCGCGAGGCCGGTGACGAAAAACAGGCGGGGGCTGAGCATCGGAACGTCCTTGTTCGGTGGGGTTTCGTCCTGATCTGGTGAGACCACGCGTCGATGGAAAGGCGGCTTCCCGAATCTCGGCATCCTGCCGCACGTTCCGAACGGCACCGGGACCGACCGGTCGGCCGACCCCCGAAGACCGGGAGGGGACTGGCATCACTCTCGACGCCGTTCGCGTTTTGGTCCAGGGATGCGCGATGACGAAGCCTCTCGACGCGGCCGGCGCTTCCGCCTCCGACGCCGCCCCGACCTCCATCGCCGCCCGTGCCATGGCCTCCCTGCGGCCGCAGGCGAGCCCTTATCTCGAAGGGCTGAACACCGAGCAGCGCCGCGCCGTCGAGGCCACGGATGGCCCGGTCCTGGTGCTCGCCGGCGCCGGTACCGGCAAGACCCGGGTGCTGACGACGCGCATCGCCCACCTCATCGCCACGGGCAAGGCGCGGCCCTTCGACATCCTCTCGGTGACCTTCACCAACAAGGCCGCCCGCGAGATGAAGCACCGCATCGGCGGGCTCATCGGCCCGGCCGGCGAGGGCATGCCCTGGCTCGGCACCTTCCATTCCATCGGCACCAAGATCCTGCGCCGACACGCCGAGCTGGTCGGCCTGCGCTCGGACTTCACGATCCTGGGCATGGACGACCAGCTCCGCCTGATGAAGCAGGTCATCGTCGACCAGAACATCGACGAGAAGCGCTGGCCTGCACGCGCCCTGTCCTCGGCCATCGACGGCTGGAAGAATCGCGGCCTCCTGCCCGAGCAGGTGCCCCCGGGCGAGGCCCAGGCCTTCGCCTTCGGCAAGGGCGGCACGCTCTATTCGGCCTACCAGGCCCGGCTTCTGACCCTGAACGCCGCCGATTTCGGCGACCTGCTGCTGCTCTGCCTCAAGCTCTGGCGCGAGAACCCCGACGTCCTGGAAAACTACCAGAGCCGTTTCCGCTACATCCTGGTGGACGAGTACCAGGACACCAACGTCGCTCAGTACCTGTGGCTGCGCCTGCTGGCCCAGGGCCACCGCAACGTCGCCTGCGTGGGCGACGACGACCAGTCGATCTATGGCTGGCGCGGGGCCGAGGTCGACAACATCCTGCGCTTCGAACACGACTTCCCCGGTGCCGTGGTGGTGCGCCTGGAGCGCAACTACCGCTCCACCGGCCACATCCTCAGCGCCGCCTCCGGCCTCATCGCCAAGAACGAGGGGCGCCTGGGCAAGACCCTGCGCACCGAGGATGTCGCCGGCGAGAAGGTGACGGTCTCCGGCGCCTGGGATTCGGAGGAGGAGGCGCGCCAACTCGCGGAAGCGATCGAGAGCCTTCAGGCCAAGCAGCATCCGCTGTCGGAGATCGCCGTGCTGGTGCGCGTCTCGGCGCAGATGCGCGAGATCGAGGACCGCTTCGTCCAGCTCGGGCTGCCCTACCGGGTCATCGGCGGGCCCCGCTTCTACGAGCGGGCCGAGATCCGCGATGCGCTGGCCTATCTGCGCGTCACCGCCAACCCGGCCGACGACCTCGCCTTCGAGCGCATCTTCAACACTCCGAAGCGGGGACTTGGCGACGCCACCCTGCAGGCGCTCCACGCCTATGCCCGCGCCGAGCGGGTGCCGCTGCTTCAGGCGGCCCGTCTCGTGGTCGAGACCGACGAGCTGAAGCCCCGCGCCCGCTCCGGCGTGCGGGCCCTGGTCGAGAGCTTCTCACGGTGGTCGCGCCTGGTGGGTACGCAGCCGCATTCCGAGGTGGCGCAGACCATCCTGGAGGAATCCGGCTACACCGAGATGTGGCAGAAGGATAAGTCCGCCGACGCGGCCGGACGCCTGGAAAACCTCAAGGAGTTCGTGCGCTCCATGGAGGAGTTCCCCGATCTCGCGGCCTTCCTCGAGCACGTCTCCCTGGTGATGGAGGCGAGCGAGCAGGAGGGGGCCGACCGCGTCTCGCTGATGACGCTCCACGCCGCCAAGGGCCTGGAATTCGACACCGTGTTCCTGCCCGGCTGGGAAGACGGCCTGTTCCCGAACCAGCGCGCGCTGGACGAGAGCGGCCGCGCCGGACTGGAAGAGGAGCGCCGCCTCGCCCATGTGGGCCTCACCCGGGCCCGCAAGCGCGCCAAGCTGTCCTTCGCGGTCAACCGGCGCATCCACGGCCTGTGGTCCTCCACCGTCCCGAGCCGCTTCATCGACGAGCTTCCCGAGGACAGCGTCGATGTGCTCGACGCACCCGCACACTTCTCGGCCGGCGCGTCGCGCTTCGATCGCAACCCGACTCCGTTCGGCTCGTCCTATGGCACGCCGGGCTGGCAGCGGGCGCAGGCCAACACGGCGCAGAACGCCAAGGCGAACCCCAACGGCTTCGGCGTCGGCAACCGCGCTACCGCTGCGCGTGGCGGACCACGCCAGATCGAGGGCGAACTGATCGCAACGTCGACCGGAGCGCCGTCGGCCTTCTCGGTCGACATGCGGGTGTTCCACACCAAGTTCGGTCCCGGCACTGTCGCGGGTGTGGACGGCAACAAGCTCACGGTGGATTTCGACAAGGCCGGCCGCAAGATGGTGCTGGACAGCTTCATCCAGGCGGCCTGATCCCCGAGGCCCCGGCGAAGCGCCGGGGGGCGCGACCGATGAGGGCCGAAACTGCGTCTTTGCCGACACAGGGCCGACGCAATCGACGTCGTTGCTGCATTGCACCCGGCGCGCCAGGATCAGCGCAGACTTTTTACATCATTGCCAAGAATAGTGGTTGTCACGCCCCTGTCGCGCCTGTCGCGGCATGGTGCGTGCAACGCAACGGTCCGCGGCCCGCCGGGTCGCGACGGGCATCCACAGGCACGATGGTCCTTGCCGGAACTCGCGGGCAAGATCCGGATTGGCTGTGAAGCGGGCGAAGCAGAAAGGATCGCCGGAACGGGATCGGTTGTAAGATGACGCGAAGCAAGTTCAGCAAGTCAGGCTCAGATTGAATCCAGGTTGGCAAGTCCGGTTGGAGTGTTGATCGATGAAAAGACGCCGTACACGACTTGAACTCGTTGAGGACCGTCCGGTCCGTCTGCACAAGACCCGTTTCGACGAAGAACGTAATCTCAGTCCGATCCAACCACTCACCGACCGGCAGGCGCAGTATCTCGACGCCCTCGCCCTCCACAAGCAAGTCATCGTCCTCGGGCCCGCCGGCACCGGCAAGACCTACATCGCCGGCACCCGCGCCGCGGACCAGCTCCGCCAGCGCCGCATCGCCAAGGTCATCATCACCCGCCCGAACGTACCCTCCGGCCGCTCGCTGGGCTTCTTTCCCGGGACCCTGGAAGAGAAGATCGCCCCCTGGGTCGCGCCCCTCACCGAGACCATGAAGGAGCGCATGGGCGAGGCCGCCTTCGAGATCGCGGTCAAGACCGGCGACATCGAAGTGGTGCCCTTCGAGGTGATGCGCGGACGCACTTTCAAGAACTGCCTCGTGATCCTCGACGAGGCACAGAACACCACTACGGCCGAGATCAAGATGTTCCTCACCCGCATCGGCGACGATTGCCAGGTGATCATCAACGGCGACGTGTCCCAGACGGACCTGCGCGAGACGTCCGGCCTCCGGACCGTCATCCACCTCATCAAGAGCCGGATGATGCCGGTGCCCGTGGTAGAATTTACCCTCGACGACATCGTGCGCTCGGGAATTTGTGCTGAATGGGTCCGGGCTTTCGAGGAAACGAATCTCTGACTTGCGGGTTGGGATAGCGGCGGACCGGAACGGGGTCCGCCGCGTACTCCGGTGCGCGACAGATTTTCCCAGGCCCTGTGGCCTCGGGAACAAACCGGGTGCCGCGCTCGGACACAAAAGAATGGGAGTCTTCACGTGAGGAAACTGACCCTTGCTTTCGCCGTGCTCGCCTCGCTCGGCGGTGCCAGCCTCGCCACCTCCGCCTCTGCCGCTCCCGGCGCCCCGATCGGCGTGACCGCCCCCGAGACCGTGTCCACGGTGCAGATGCGCATGGAGCGCCGGATGGAGCGTCGCATGATGCACCGTCGCATGGAGCGTCGGATGATGCGCCGCGATATGGAGCGCCGCATGATGCACCGTCGTATGGATCGCCGGATGATGCGCCGCATGTAATCGATCGCTCTGATCGATGGAGAGAAGGGTCCCTCGCGGGGCCCTTTTTTCGTTGCACGCTCGGCTGCCCCGCGTGTCGGCGGGGGCGTCACGCCGTGCGAAGGCCTGATAGGACGGGAGCGATCGTCGCGTCGGAGCGTACGCGATCAGGAGTGCCCGGCCGTGACCTTTCAGACCTGGTGGCTGTTCCTCAGCGCCGTCTTCCTCCTGTCCGGCACGCCCGGCCCGAACATGCTCCATGTTCTGGCTCGCAGCGTCCGCGTCGGTCTCCGCCGCAGTGTCGCCGCCATGGCAGGTTGCCTCAGCGCCGTCATCCTGGTGCTCGTCGCCTCCGCCGCCGGATTGAGTGCGGTTCTCCTCGCGTCGCCCGTGCTGTTCAACGGATTGCGCTACGCCGGCGTCGCCTACCTGGTCATCCTCGGCATCCGGGCTTGGCGCGGCCACGACGGGGCGCTGGAACTGCCCGGCGCCGCGGGTGCACCGGCATCGGTGAACTTGAGGCGGCTCTATCGTGACGGACTGCTCATCGGTCTGAGCAACCCCAAGCTCCTGCTCTTTGCCAGCGCCTTCCTGCCGCAATTCGTCGATCCGGCGCGACCGCAAGCGCCGCAATTCGCGATCCTCGTCGGCACCTTCGCGGGGGCGGAACTGTTTTGGTACGGAGTCTATGCCCTGGGCGGCCGGCGGCTCGCCGCGTCGCTGACCCGTCCGGCGCTGCGGCGTGCCTTCGACCGCATCACCGGTGGGATTTTCCTCGGCTTCGGAGCGATGCTCCTCGGCACGCGCTGAGCCGGAATGATCCGGGTCGGCCGCGTCAGTTCTTGGGCGTGGTGGACCCCGTGGTCTTCGGCGAGGCGCCGATGGACGAGATCACCTTCGAGGCCGGTTTCACCGCCTTGTCGTCCGCGGGCTTGCCCGTCTTGGTCGGGGTCAGCGCGGCATGGGCGGCCTTCGCCGGCGCGTGCTTCTGTGCGGGCTTGGCCGCGCCGACCTCAGGCGTCGCGGCGACGGCCGGCACGGTGGCGGCATCGGTGGCCGGGGTCGCCGGTGTGCCGTTGCTGAACAGGTTCCCGAGCACCTTCTTGTAGGCGGCCGGGTCGCCGTCCGCATCCGCCACCATCACGCGGGCGGGCTTGGCGGGCTCGGCCACCACGGGCTCGGGCTTTGCCGCCGGGCCGGCGCCCTTCCTGGACAGGTTCGCGGCGGCGGCTTTGGTCGGAATCGTAGCGGCGGTCGCCATCATCACCGGGCGGCCCTTGGCGTCGACCTCGATCTCGCGCTCGCCGGCCGCCAGGCTCTCGGGGCGGCTGACGTCGCCGAGCCGATGCTGGGCATATTCCTTCGGGTCGATCGGCAATTCCGGCTCGGGCTTGCCGAGGCTCGCGAAGGTCAGGGTGTTGGCGGGGGTCTGCTGGCTGCGGAACACCGGGTTCTGGCTGCCGTCGTCATAGACGAGGCGGGTGGCCGGCGTGCCCTTCGCGATGAGGTCGGCAACCTCGCGGTTGTCGCGCTCACGCTTCTCGGCGACCATCGGATCGACCTTGGGTGCGCAGGAGCCGGCCGCCGCATCGGCCCCGCCGAAGACATACTTGGTGCCGCAGAGGCCCACGCGCGGCTCCTCGCGCAGGGCCTCGAAATAATCCGACCCCTCCTTGAGGTTCTTCCAGAACGGCGCGTTCGGGTCATTGCGGAATTTGGCGATGTTCGCCGCCGTCATCCGGAAGGGATAGGACTGAAACTGGAATGCGCGCTGTCCACCCGCGAAGGAGTCGCGCGCGAGGGCGTAGAGTTCACCCATCGACTCGTCGGTCATGGCAAAACAGCCGGCCGACGAGCAGGTGCCGTGGACCATGATGTAGTTGCCGGTGCGCCCATTGGCCCGGTCGTAGGCGTTCGGATAGCCGGTATCGAACGAGAGGTAATAGGACGAGTTCGGGTTCATCTGACCCGGAGTCACGGTGTAGAACCCCTCGGGGGCCTGTCGGTCGCCTTGCTTGGTCTTCGGACCGAGTTGGCCCGACCAGCGGCAGATTGGAAAGGTCTTGAGCAGCGCGTACTGGCCGTTGGAGGCCCGCTTCCACACCTCCATCTCCGCTTCCTTCTTGAAGGCGCGGATCAGGATCGGGTCGTTCTGCGACATGCCCTTCTGGGTCATGAGCGCAACGGTCTTGGGAGACACCGGGGCGAGGGCCCGAAGCGGAACGCCGCCGCCCGTCGAACCGTCCTGGCAGGCGCCGAGCGACAGGGCGAGCAAAGCGAAACCGGCGGCCACGAGCGGGCGCATAGCCATGGGGAACCTATCCTCAGTCACGCGTTCCGGGGGCTCACCCCTGGAATGCCACTCCCCAACCCCTTAGCGTCGTTAAACTTACCCGGTTGTTACCGCAAGGCGACGCGGCGGGCCGGCCCGGCCGCATGTGGATTGCGGTCACGATCCCTCGATCTCCCCGATCCTGCCGCAATTGGACCCGGGCTTCCCCGCAGACGGGTTCAGGGCCACCAGCCGGCTTGATTCCGCAGGGCTTTCCCGGCCTCGCCGGTCGGCACAGGTGTGGCGAAAATCAGGCCGGCGCTCGGAGGAGGAAGTCCGATTGGTTCCAAGGCTCGGATGCGGCAGGGTGTCGCATCGGTCTGCTGTGCCTCAGAGCTTTCGCCCGATGTCGAGGAACTTGGCGGCTCGGCGGTCGCGGATCTCGTCGGGGCTCAGGCCCTGGAACTCGGTCAGGGCCGCCACGATGGCGGAACCGGCGGCCTCGATGGCGGCCTCCCGCCCGCGATGCGCCCCGCCGGTGGCCTCGGGGATGATGCCGTCGATGATTCCAAGGCGCAGCAGGTCCTGCGCAGTGATCTTCATGGCGGTCGCGGCGTCAGCGGCGCGGCCCTGATCGCGCCACAGGATCGAGGCGGCGCCCTCCGGCGAGATCACGCCGTAGATGGCATGCTCGAGCATGAGGACCCGATTGGCGGTGGCCAGCGCGATGGCCCCGCCCGATCCCCCCTCTCCGATGATGACGGCGATGTTCGGCACGCCGAGCGCGAGGCAGGCTTCCGTCGAGCGGGCGATGGCCTCGGCCTGTCCGCGCTCCTCGGCCTCGATGCCCGGAAAGGCGCCGGCCGTGTCGACGAAGGCGAGGACGGGCAGGCCGAAGCGGTCGGCGAGCTGCATCAGGCGCACGGCCTTGCGGTAGCCCTCCGGTTTGGCCATGCCGAAATTGTGCCGCAGGCGGGTCTCGGTGGTGGAGCCCTTCTCCTGTCCCAGGACGCAGACCGGACGACCGCGAAAGCGCCCGAACCCGCCGACGATGGCCTGGTCCTCTCCGAAGGCCCGGTCGCCCGCCAGGGGCGTGAAATCCGTGATCAGGCCGGCGCAGTAATCGATGAAGTGCGGCCGCTGCGGATGCCGGGCGACCTGCGTCTTCTGCCAGGGCGTCAGCCCGGCATAGATGTCGGACAGGGCGGCGGCGGCCTTGGCCTCCAGGCGTCCGACCTCCTCGCTGATCGAGACCGCGCCGTCGCGCGCCGCCATGGTCTTCAGCTCCTCCAACTTAGATTCGAGTTCGGCCACCGGCTTCTCGAAATCGAGATAGGAGCGCGTCACCGACATGGGTCAGGGATCCTTGTTCGTCGCCCTCGCGCGCGGGGCGGCCGGGTCAGGGACGATCGCGGCGGAGGGCGTGCGGCAAAAGCCGCGACTGGGCGGGGGGTGTTGGCGAAGCAGCCCCGCCTGTCAACCATCGGTGCGTCCTGCGAGGGGCCTCGGTCCCACCTCGGCTGACAATGAGCGCGGTTCGTCCCGCCCCTGGATGGCGATCACGGTGGCCCTGCGTCATGGTGGCGTCACCCGGATCGAGCAACCATCGGTTGGGTCGCGGGCGGCGGGTCGGCTCGGGAGACCCGCCGAGGCGACACCCGCTTCGGAGGATTGAGAGGGCCCTGGTCGTGACGGCATTTCCCAGCGGAGAATCCAACGTCCTCGTACTTCAGGGCGGCGGAGCGCTCGGCTCCTATCAGGCCGGGATCTACGAGGCGCTGGCCGCCGACGGCCGCACCCTGGATTGGATCGCGGGCATCTCCATCGGCGCCATCAACGCGGCTCTCATCGCGGGCAACCCGCCCGAGCGCCGCGTCGAGCGGATGAGGGCCTTCTGGGAACTCGTTTCCTCGGCGGTGACCGGGGTTCCCTGGTTCCCGGGCGAGAAGGCCCGGGCGGCGTTCAACGAGGCGAGCGCGGGCTGGATCGCCACCTTCGGCGTGCCCGGTTTCTTCAGCCCCCGCATCCCTCCCGCCACCCTCTATCCCGCCGGCGCGCCGGAGGCCCTGAGCTACTACGAGACGGGGCCGCTCAGGGCGACGCTGGAGCGGTTCGTGGATTTCGATCTGATCAACGAAGGCCGAACCCGGCTCAGCGTCGGCGCCGTCAACGTGCGCACCGGCAACTTCGCCTATTTCGACAACCGGTGCGACCGCATCACCCCCGAGCACATCATGGCCTCCGGGGCCTTGCCCCCGGGATTCCCGCCGGTCACCATCGACGGCGAGCCCTACTGGGACGGCGGCATCGTCTCGAACACACCGCTGCAATACGTCCTCGACGAGGAGAGCCAGCGCGACCTGCTGGTGTTCCAGGTCGATCTGTTCTCCGCGCGCGGAGCCATGCCCCGCACGCTGATCGAGGCGGCCGAGCGCGAGAAGGACATCCGCTTCTCCAGCCGGACCCGGCTCAACACCGACGTGACCATCGAGATCCGCAAGGCCAAGGCCGCGACCCGCAATCTGCTGGCCAAGCTGCCGCCCGAATGGCAGGGCGATCCCGACGTCGAGTTCCTGCGGCGGATCAGTCGCGACAACGCCGTCACGATCATGCAGCTGATCTACCGTCGCAAGGCCTACGAGGGAAACTCGAAGGATTACGAGTTCTCGCGCACCACCATGCTGGAGCATTGGGCCGCCGGTGTCGGCGACATGCGGCGCTCCCTGCGCAGCCCGACCTGGCGCGACCGGCCGCACGACGCCAGCGGCGTCTCCGTGTTCGACCTCACCCGCGACGCGCGGGATTGAGCCCACCGCACCGTCCCGAGGGATCCCCGCGTGCCCAGGGGATCCCATTCTACAAAGGGAGATGACCCCGTGACCCGCGACGACATCCTTCAGGTCCCCTCGATGCCGGCCTTCAGCCCGAGCTATCCGCGCGGGCCGTATCGCTTTCTCCGGCGCGAATACCTGATCGTGACCTACGAGACCGATGCGGACGCCCTGCGCCGGGCCCTGCCCGAGCCGCTGGAGCCGCATCCGGACAACCTCGTGTATTACGAGTGGATGAAGATGCCGGATTCCTCGGGGTTCGGCGATTACGAGGAGAGCGGCTCGGGCGCGCTCGCCACCTACAAGGGCGAGGCCTGCAACTTCTCGATCCAGATGTATCTCGACGACGAGCCGCCGATCACGGCGGGGCGCGAGATCTGGGGCTTTCCGAAGAAGTGGGGCGTGCCGCGCCTCAAGCTCACCAAGGATACGCTCACCGGCACCCTCCATTACGACGACGAACGGGTGGCGATGGGCACCATGACCTACAAGCACCGGAGCCTCGGGAGCGATCTCGGCGCGGTGAAGGCGGGCCTCGGCAAGCTCAACGTCAACCTCAAGCTCCTGCCCGACGTCGACGGCGGGACCAAGGTCGCGCAGCTCGTCGGCTACCGCCTGGAGGACATCACCGTCCATGGCGCCTGGGAGGGCGAGGCGCGGCTTCACCTCATCCCGCACGTCAATTGCCGGGTGGCCGACCTGCCCGTGCGCCGCATCGTCGGAGGCCGACACATGGTGGTCGACTTCACATTGCCCTACGGGCAGGTGCTGCACGATTATCTCGCCTGATCGCCCGGACGTCTCGACCCGTGCTCCGGCTCGCCGGACCATGGGTCCCGGGCTTCGTTCGCCCGCGCTCGCCGAACCGGCATCCGCCTCGGTAGAGCGTTCAAGGAGGTTTTCATGATCCTGACATCCAAGACCGCCGTCGTCACAGGCTCCACCAGCGGCATCGGCCTCGCCTATGCCCGTGCCTTCGCCAAGGAGGGCGCCAACGTCGTCATCAACGGCTTCGGCAAGCCGGAGGACATCGAGAAGGAGCGGGCCGGGATCGAGGCCGAGTTCGGCGTGAAGGCGGTCTACTCGCCGGCGGACCTGACCAAGCCCGGCGAGATCGAGGGACTGATCCGGCTGGGCGCGGACAGCTTCGGCTCGGTGGACGTGCTCGTGAACAATGCCGGCGTTCAGCACGTCGCGCCGATCGAGGAGTTTCCGCCGGAGAAGTGGGAGCAGATCATCAGCCTCAACCTGTCCTCGGCCTTCTACACCATGCGGGCGGCCATTCCGGGCATGAAGCAGCGCAGCTGGGGCCGGATCATCAACACCGCCTCGGCACATTCCATGGTGGCCTCGCCGTACAAGTCGGCCTACGTCGCGGCCAAGCACGGCCTCGTCGGCCTGACGAAGACGGCGGCGCTCGAACTCGCCACCCACGGCATCACGGTGAACTGCATCTCGCCGGGCTACGTCTGGACGCCCCTGGTGGAGAGCCAGATTCCCGACACCATGAAGGCGCGCGGGATGACGGAGGACGAGGTCATCAACGAGGTGCTGCTCAAGGCGCAGCCCACGAAAGCCTTCGTCACCATCGATCAGGTCGCCGCCCTGGCGGTGTTCCTGGCCTCGGACGCGGCGAGCCAGATCACGGGCGCCAACATGGCGATGGACGGCGGCTGGACCGCGCAGTAGCGCGGCACCTCTCCGTTCCGTGACCCTCCGTTCCGCCCTGCCTCGATGGAGGGCGGAACGGAGGCCGTGACGATCCTGCGATCAGCGGCGGCTGTGCAGGAGCAGGGCGAGGCCGTAACCCACGGCGCCCGCGATCACGAGGGCGACGAAGGGGTTCTCCTCGACGCGGTGACTGACGACGCGGCCGCCATCGCGCAGGTAGGAGCCGCCACGCTCATAGGCGTCGCCGGCATAATCCGAGACGTTGTCGGCGACATCCCGCAGGGTGTCCTTGGCCTGACCGTAGATGTCCTGGGCGCGGCCCTCCGCCTCGCGGTAGCGGCCCTCGGCCGAGTGGCGCGAGGAGCCGGCGAGGTCTCCCGCAGCGCCCTGAACCTTGCCGCCGACTTCCTTGGCGGCGCCGACGATGCGATCCGTATCGACCATTCTCTCTCTCCTCAACGCGGATGATGCGGGCGGCCCGTCCGAGGCAGTCGTATCCGAGGCCGGGGTACCCGCATCCGACCTTCACAGAACGCCCGACGGCGCCAACGGGACCCATGCGGTGAGATGAAAATCTTCCGGCGCCGGCAAACCACCACCGACAAACCGAGACCCCGCGATCTGCGCGGGTGCAAGTCAGCGGCAAGGCAGCGGCAAGCCAGCCGCAAGGCAGCCGCAAGTCAGCGGCGGGCGCGGGCGCGCAGGACGAGACGGCGCGCCACCTCCACGCAGGCTTGGGCGAGGGTCTCCCCGGGGGCTTGGCGTAGCCTGCGAACGGCCTTGGCCGGCCGCCTGATCCTGGGCGGCAGCGGGATGTGCAGGAACAGCGCCGGAGGCCCCTCCCGGAGGGCGCGGAAATAGGTGGCGTTGCAGAGATAGCGCCCGGCATCCCGCGACGGGATCGCGGCGATCCCGCTCCGGCGCAAAATCGCCAGGGCGGGCGCCGCCGCCGGCGAGCGCCGGGCGGCCGGGCCGCCGGGTTCCAGCGTCGGTCGCGCCGCGATCCGCCCCGAGGCATCGGGGAACAGCCGGCTGGTGCGGTTGCGGCCCTGCACCTCGACCCGGACCCGCTTGGCGCGGGACGCGACCCCGAACAGCAGAATCGCGGCCGGAGCCTCGGCCAGGGCCGGCTCCAGCATCGCGGGGAGCGCCGCGTAGGTTGTGGGCAGGATCAGGACCCGCACGGGTTCGCCACCGACCTTGGCACGCGCGAGGGCGCCGACGCGGCGGGCGAGCGCCGCGCTCGGGTTGCGAGGCACGCCAGGAAACGGGCCGAAGCCGGTGATCAGCAGGCCGCCGGGCACTGGCCCCTACAGGCCGATCAGGGTGGCGATGGCCTCGGCCCCGGCGGCGGGCGAGGATTCCCCGCGTCCCACCGCGCCTTCGGCCTCCGCCGTCTGGCGCCGCACCTCGGCCGAGCCGACGAGGCGCTGGTGCAGGCGCTCATGGACGAGGGCCCACATCCACTTCACGTCCTGGGCACGGCGCTTCTGGGCGATCTCGCCGGTGGCCGTGAGCTTGTTGCGGTGATCGACGATCCGCTCCCACAGGCCGTCGAGTCCCTTGTTGTTCAGACCCGAGATCGTGACCACGGGGGGCGTCCAGGTCGAACTCGGGGCCGAGAGGATGTGCAGGGCCGCGCGGTACTCGGAGGCGGCGGCGCTGGCCCGGCGCTCGCCCTCGCCGTCATCCGCCTTGTTGACCGCGATCATGTCGGCCAGCTCGAGAATGCCCTTCTTGATACCCTGCAGTTCGTCGCCGGCTCCGGGCAGCATCAGCACGAGGAAGAAGTCCGTCAGGTCGGCCACCGCCGTCTCGGACTGGCCGACGCCCACCGTCTCGACCAGGATCACGTCGAAGCCCGCCGCCTCGCACAGCAGCATGGTCTCGCGGGTCTTGGCTGCGACGCCGCCGAGCGTGCCGGAGGAGGGGGAGGGCCGGATGAAGGCGTTCGGATCGAGGGCGAGGCGCGCCATCCGGGTCTTGTCCCCGAGGATCGAGCCGCCGGTGCGGGTGGAGGAGGGGTCGACCGCCAGCACCGCCACCTTGTGCCCCGCCGCCGTTAGATTGGCGCCGAGGGCGTCGATGGTGGTCGACTTGCCCACCCCGGGCACACCCGTGATGCCGACGCGGATCGCGGTTCCGGTGTGCGGCAGCACCGCATCGATGAGCGCCCGTGCCGCCGCCCGGTGATCGGCCCGCTTCGACTCCGCCAGGGTGATGGCCCGCGCCAGGGCGGCGCGGTCTCCCCCGAGCAGCCGCTCGCGCAAGGCATCGATGTCGAGGGCGGGTGCGGATGAGACGAGCATGGCTGCTTCTTTGCCGGTCCCGCCGGGTTTCGTCGAGGGGGGCGCGCCTGCGCGGGAGCGCTTCCCCCGCAAACCGGCGTGATCCCAGCCGGGTCCGAGACAGGTCCGAGTCCTGTGGGATCGGGGACACAGGACTGCCTGTGCCCGCAATCCACATCGCCACGGCCACGCTCACGCCCCGCCATGGTCACGATCCTCGTCGACAGGATAGCTCCACGTCAGGCCCGCCCCGGGGCCGCCACGTTCAGGGCTGCCTTGCACGACATGATTCGATCCGAGATCCGCCCCCACGCTCCCACCCGTCGCGCGCTCCTGCGGTTCGCCGCCCTCTCGGGGGTGGCCGGCCTCACGCCGGGGCTGGCGGGCTGCGTGGCAGACGGTCTCGTCAGCGACGCGGTGGGCGGCGGGGTGCCCGAGCGCCAGTCGGCCCTCGACGTCAGCCCCATCCTCCTCGTGGCCACCACGCGCAAGCCGGTCGGCTCGCCCCCGAAGAGCCCCTATTTCAGCTCCGAGCGCGGGCGCGGCCTCAGCTTCGCGGAAGTGCGGCTCTCGGCGCCCGACCGCTCGCTGATCGGCAAGGTCTCCTCGGTGGTCACCGGTGACTGGGCCGTGACCGCCGTGCCGCAGGTGGAGACGGGTCCGGGCGCGGCCGCGGCCTTCGCCCAGGCCGCCCTCGGGCGCGACGTCCTGATCTACGTCCACGGCTACCGCGAGAGCTTCCAGTCGGCGGCGGTCAGCGCCGCCAAGCTCTCGGACGGCATCCGCTTCCGCGGCGCCTCGGCGCTGTTCACCTGGCCCTCGGCCGCGGCCACCTTCGATTACGGCTACGACCGCGAAAGCGCCCTGTGGTCGCGCGACGGGTTCGAAGACCTCCTGAAAGCGCTCGCGAACTCGTCATCCGGCGGGCGCATCAACATCGTCGCCCATTCCATGGGCACGTTGCTGACCCTCGAGACCCTGCGCATGCTGCGGGCCGAGGCCGGCGAGGCCGCCATGGCCCGCATCGGCGCGGTGGTGCTCGCTGCGCCCGACATCGACATCGACCTGTTCACCAGCGCGGTCGAGCGGATGGGGCCGGACGTGCACAAGATCACGGTGATCTCCTCGACCAACGATCGCGCCCTGGAACTCTCCGGTGCCATCGCGGGCGGCGTGGTCCGGGCCGGGGCGGCGGATCGCGAGCGCCTGGAGGCGCTGGGCGTGCGCGTGGCCGATGCCTCCGACTATGGCGGCGGGCTGATCAACCACGACCTGTTCCTGTCGAACCCCGACGTCCAGGGCGTGGTCAAGCGCGCCATCGCCCGGGCCAGCGGCGGAGCCTGAGTCGCGGCTGCCGTCGGGAAACCAGCCCTTGGCCTGCGCCGCGTTCGCCCCTACACGGACGGCGGCCCCGGCCGCAGACAGGAAGGATTCGCGATGTTCACTCTCGAGATCGATGGCGTGGCCATCGCGGTCATCAATGGCTCCGAGGAGGTCGCCAACGACCTCTTCACCTGCGATGGCTTCAAGGACGACATCCAGACCATGAAGAGCGACGGCAAGGTGCTGTGGAACGGCACCTCTCCGCTCAAGATCCGCCCCGCCACCGAGGAGGAGACCGAAATCTTCGAGGACGCCCTCGCGGAGGACGATTCCGAGGAGGACGAGCCCTTCGAGCCGGATGCCCACCACGCCCAGGCGTCGAACGACGACGAGGACGAGGACGGCGATGAGGAAGACGACGCCGACATCGTGTTCCTGGTCGATATCGACGAGGATGGCGGCCTCGATTCCTGACCGTCGACGGGTCCGGTGACCCGATCGCGGGTGACCGGACTGAACGTCGCCTTCGTTGGCCCCGCGCCAGGCCCCGCCGGTCGCGATGATCGGCGGGACGGAGGTCAGGCCGCGCGCTGCCAGGGCGGGAACGGATCGGGCAGCGCGCGATAGGGGGCGGCATCGAAGGTGCCCCGGTCCGGCCCGGTGTCGATCAGGCAGGCATCAAGGGCGGCCCGGATGGCCGCCTCGTCCATGCCCGTCCCGATGAAGACCAGCTCCTGGCGGCGATCTCCCCAGGTCTCGCTCCAGACCGCGTCGAGACGGCTGCGGAACTCCGATTCCTCCGGCCACCGGCTCCGCGGAATCGCGTGCCACCAGAAGCCCATGGCGCTGACCCGGGCCACGGCTCCCGCCAGGGAGAACTCGCCGACCCAGTCCGGCCGGGAGGCGAGCCAGAAATGCCCCTTGGCGCGGATCAGGCCCGGCCAAGTCGCGTCGACGAAGGCGTTGAACCGCGTCGGGTCGAACGGGCGCCGCGCCCGGTACACGAACGTGCCGATCCCGTATTCTTCCGTCTCCGGCACATGCTCCGCGGCGCCGTAGAGCTCCTTGAACCAGAGCGGGTGTTCCTGGGCCTTGTCCTCGTCGAAGAGGCCCGTGTCCAGGACCGTCGACAGGGGGATGCGGCCGTGGGAGGCCTCGACGATCCGCGCATCGCCGTTGAGGCCCCGCACCACGGAGCGCACCAGGGCGAGCGCTTCGGGTGAGACATCCGTCGCCTTGTTGATGACCACGACGTCGGCGAACTCGATCTGCTCCACCAGGAGGTCGACCAGGGTTCGTGTGTCCCCTTCGCCCGCGGTCTCGCCGCGATGGCTCAGGAAGTCCGCCGAGCCGTAATCCTTGAGCAGGTTCACCGCGTCCACCACCGTCACCATGGTGTCGAGGCGGGCCACGTCGGAGAGCGCCCGCCCCTCCTCATCCCGGAATGAGAAGGTCGAGGCGACAGGCAGCGGTTCGGCGATGCCGGTGCCCTCGATCAGGAGATAGTCGAAGCGCCCGGCCTCGGCGAGGCGCCGGACCTCCGCCAGCAGATCATCCCGCAGGGTGCAGCAGATGCAGCCATTGGTCATTTCCACCAGGCGTTCGTCCGTTCGCGACAGGTTGGCCTCGCCACCCCGCACCAGGTCGGCATCGATGTTCACCTCGCTCATGTCGTTGACGATCACGGCGACGCGCCGCTGCTCCCGATTGTTCAGGACGTGGTTGAGCAGGGTGGTCTTGCCCGCGCCAAGAAAGCCCGACAGCACGGTCACGGGCAGGCGTAGATCGGGGTGCAGCATGAACACAGCTCCTTTAGGAATGTTATAACGTAACATTCGTAGGAGTTGCTCGGCGTTGTCAAGGTTGTGGCTCCCCGTCCGTCGCCCGTCCGCCCGAGTGGATCGGACGGACCCTCCGCTCATTTCCGGGTTTTGGAGCCCCGGATCGCCGCGTGGGCCGACAGCCGATCAATCCACAGGCGGAAGCGCGGCGCGACTCGGGATCGAACGCGGCGGAACCGGATCGTTCGTCGCGGCCGTCTCGGTGACCGGAGCGGACCGGGCCGGCTTGGCCGCGCTCGATTTGGCCGCGCTCGATTTGGCGACTGTCGGCTGGGCGATGGTCGGTTTGGCAACGGTCGACTTAATATCCGTTGACTTGATATCCGTCGATTGGGCCTTGGCCGGCGGAGCGATCGTGCCCGTCGCCGCCACATCCGGCATCGGCACCGCCGGGCTGTCGATGCCGTAGATGTCATCGCGAAAATGGGCACGGCCGTCCGGCGTCGCGTAGCCGGTGAGATACACGAAGGTCACCGGGATCTGCTTCGGCAGCTTGATGTCCAGGCGCTCATTGGTGGCGATGCTGGTTTCGATCTCGATCGGACCCCAGGTCGAGCCCTGGCCGTTGGGGCCGGGCGTGCCTTCGAGGAGCCAGCCGGCCAGCTCCTTCACCTGGGCGACGCGCACGCAGCCATGCGAGTGAAACCGGACCTCGCGGGCGAACAGCGATTTCGACGGCGTGTCATGCATATAGACCGCCTGCTTGTTCGGCATGTCGATGCGGACCTGACCCAGGGAGTTCTCCAGGCCGGAATCCTGACGCAGGGTGTAGTTGGCCGCCTTTTCAGTCGACCAGTCGATGGCGGTCGGATCGACCTCGACGCCGCCGGGGCCGAGGATGCGGATGCGCTCGCGGGCGAGATAGCCCGGGTCTTTCCGCATCTTCGGAATGATCTCCTTCTTGATGATGGAGACCGGCAGCGTCCAGGTCGGATTGAGGTTCACGTCGGTGATGCGCGCCTCGATGCGGGGCGTCGCCTTGTCGGGCTTGCCGACCACCGCCACGTAGCGGCGCACCACCATGCCGTGATCGACCGCCTCCACGGTCGCCGAGGGAATGTTCACCACGACGTAGCGGTCGCCGTAGGGGAAGTTCGAGCCGATCTGCCGGGCCGCGGAGGCGGCGAGCTGGCGCTGGCGCGTGGCCGCCGGCACGTTGAGCGCCGCCACCGTCTGGCGCCCGATCAGGCCGGTCTCGGGCAATCCGTGGCGGGCCTGGAAGGACTTGACCGCCGCCACCAGGGGCGCGTCGAGCTGATCGCTCATCGCTGTCTCGGCGGGGAGATCGCCGACCAGGACCAGATGCTTGCGCAGGGCGGGGATCGCCGGATTGCTGGCACCGGGCTTCACCACGAGATCGGCGGGCAGCGCCGTCCATCCGCCGGCATCGACCATGGCCTGGTAGCGGTCGGCCATGCGCAGGGTATCGAGGAAGGTGGCGGGGCTGAGGGTCGGGACCGGGTCGGTGGAGACCCGCGCCACCACCAGGGGCGGCAATTCCCGCGACTTCTTCACCGGGGCCGGCGCCGCGTCGGCCGCATTCGGCACGATGGCCTGGACGGCGGGCGTCACCGGCGCGGTGGCCGACAGGGTCTCGACCTTCGGAAGCTCCGTCGTCACCCTGGCGGGAGGCTCCGACGGGGCCTTGGCCGGCATGCGGGCGTCCTGCGCCCAGGCCGTGCCGCCGAGGGCCAGGACGAGCGCCATCTGCGACAGGCCCGTGCGCAGGCGGATTGATCGAGCGGGTGGGCGGACGGACCGCGCCGGTAGGCGGAGGAGAACGGCACTGTGGCGCGAACGCATCGCGGGTCTCTCGCGTGTGAAGTCTCCCCAACCATGCGCATAGAGGGTTACCAATCTCCTGTGCCCGGCTGCCGGCTTCCTCGGGGTGCCCTAGCTGACGCGTGCAACGGCACCTCCACACAGGGCGTGCCCCGCAGACTTCCGTCCGACAGGAGACAGCATGAGCAGGCATCCGGCATTTCAGGCGGGGCGAACCGCCATCGTCACCGGCGCGGCCAGCGGGATCGGGCTGGCGGCGGCCAAGCGCTTCGCCGCCGAGGGCCTGGCGGTCTGGCTGGCCGACCTGCCCGGTTCCGCCCTGGACGCCGCGCAGGTGGCGGTCGCCGCCGTGGCGCGGGACACCGCGGTCCAAGCCCCGGTCCACGCAATGCCGACCGATGTCGCCCGTCCCGAAGACGTCGCTGCCCTTCGCGACGCCGCCACCACCGGCGGCGCACCGGCCGTCGTCTTGCTGAATGCGGGAATCGAGGCCGGCGGGACGCTGTTCTCGGACGCGGAGACCTGGCGGCGCATCCTCGACACCAATCTGTGGGGCGTCCTCAACGGTATCCAGGCCTTCGCGCCCGGGATGATCGCCGGTGGCGCGCCCGGGGCCATCGTGGTCACCGGTTCGAAGCAGGGCATCACCACACCGCCGGGCAACACGCCCTACAACGTGTCGAAGGCGGGGGTGAAGGTCGTCACGGAGGCGCTGGCCCACGACCTGCGTGGACGGGAGGGCGCCCGGGTCACCGCCCATCTGCTGATCCCGGGTTTCGTCTATACCGGCCTGACCCGGGCGCGGGGCGTCACCGAGAAGCCCGAGGGGGCCTGGACGCCGGAGGAGACGGTGGATGTCCTGATGGCCGGCTTGGCGCAGGGCGATTTCTACATTCTCTGCCCCGACAACGAGACGACCCGGGCGCAGGACGCCAAGCGCATCGCCTGGGCCGCCGGGGACATCATCGAGAACCGTCCGGCGCTCTCGCGCTGGCACCCCGACCACGCCGGCGCGTTCCAGCGCTTCGCCGGGTCCTGATCGCCGCGACCGACGCTCGCCCGGACCATCTCCGTTCTGCACGCCACGCAGGTGGCGGACGCCTTGCATAGCGGCGCCGGGAAGCCGACACAGCGGGTGCGATTCTTCGCGCCCTGTCCGTGCAGGGCAACCGCGTGACGATCCTCCTGCGAGCCGACGTGCTGCGGGCCGACTTGTAAAC
The DNA here is from genome assembly GCF_023093475.1 of Methylobacterium sp. 37f. NCBI lineage: Bacteria > Pseudomonadati > Pseudomonadota > Alphaproteobacteria > Hyphomicrobiales > Methylobacteriaceae > Methylobacterium > Methylobacterium sp. 37f. The sequence goes on along the minus strand of NZ_JAGHKN010000040.1, from coordinate 8,167 downwards.
CGAACGGGAGCCGCCCTTGGCCACCATCATCCCCGTCGCCTCCTTCGACTGTGTCGTCTTCGGCGCCACCGGCGACCTGACGACGCGTAAGCTGCTGCCGGCCCTGTACTACCGCTTCAAGGATGGGCAGATCCCGGGCACGAGCCGGATCATCGGGGCGTCGCGCTCGGAGATGAGCGCCGAGGCGTTCCGCGAGCGGGCGCGCGATGCGATCAAGCGCTTCGTCCCCGCCGCCGATCTCGCCGAGGACACGATCGCGGCCTTCCTGGACCATCTCGACTACGTGGCGGTGGACGGGGCCGGGGACGAGGGCTGGGAAGATCTCGCCGCCAAGCTCGCCGAGCGTCCGGATCAGGTGCGGCCCTACTATCTCGCCACCTCGCCCGACCTCTACGGCTCGATCTGCCAGAACCTCGCCCAGCACGGCCTGATCGGGGAGAAGTCCCGCGTCGTGCTGGAGAAGCCGATCGGCAAGGACCTGAAATCGGCGCGCGCCATCAACGACGCGGTCGGAAAGGTGTTTCCCGAGGAGCAGATCTTCCGCATCGACCACTACCTCGGCAAGGAGACGGTGCAGAACCTTCTCGCCCTGCGCTTCGCCAACACCATCTTCGAGCGGCTGTGGACGGCGGACGTCATCGACCACGTCCAGATCACGGTGGGCGAGACCGTCGGCGTCGAGGGCCGGGCCGGATATTACGACACCTCGGGCGCGCTGCGGGATATGGTGCAGAACCATATGCTGCAACTCCTCTGCCTGATGGCGATGGAGAGCCCGCTCTCCCTCGACGCCAATTCCGTGCGCGACGAGAAGCTGAAGGTGCTGCGGGCCTTGAAGCCGATCACCCCGCACGACGTGCAGACCGTGACGGTGCGGGGCCAGTATGCCGCCGGCGCCGTCGCGGGCAAGCCGGTGGACGGATACCGCACCGACCTCGGCGGCGACACCGACAGTCGCACCGAGACCTTCGTGGCCCTCAAGCTCGAGGTGCAGTCCTGGCGCTGGGCCGGGGTGCCGTTCTACCTGCGCACCGGCAAGCGTCTGCCGCAGAAGCTCTCCGAAATCGTGGTGCAGTTCCGCGCCTCGCCGTTCTCGATCTTCCCGGAGGAAGCCTTCGGGCGCGAGCCCAACCGCCTCGTCATCCGGCTCCAGCCGGAGGAGGGGATCAAGCTCGAAGTCATGACCAAGGACCCGGGGCCGGGCGGCATGCGTCTGCGCCCGACCAACCTGGACATCTCCTTCGAGGAGACCTTCAAGCAGCGTTACCCCGATGCCTACGAGCGCCTGCTCATGGATGTGGTGCGCGGCAACGCCACCCTGTTCATGCGCCGGGACGAGGTCGAGGTGGCCTGGGCCTGGGCCGATTCGCTGCTCAAGGCCTGGGCCGACCGGCCCGAGCCGCCGCGTCCCTATCCGGCCGGCAGCTGGGGGCCGACCGCCGCCATTGCGCTGATCGAGCGCGACGGCCGGACCTGGCACGAAGAAATCCGATGACGCCGGGGCGAGGACCGGGGGTATAATTCCGCACTCTCTCGACAGGTCTCAGACGAGGGATTACCACGAAGACGTATTCTTCATTTCTCTTCCAGACGTCGTGGACCCATGAACAAGATCGAGACGGGCCTCGGCATCAACCGGCGCTACCTTCACGATGAGGTCGTCGACCGCATGCGCGACCTGATCTGTTCGGGCGAGCTCGAACCGCGCGCCCGGATCAACGAGAGCGAGTTGACCGAGCGCTTCGGTATCTCCCGCACGCCCCTGCGCGAAGCCATCAAGATCCTCGCCACCGAGGGCCTGCTGGAACTGCTGCCGAATCGCGGCGCCCGGGTCGCCAGCCTGTCGCAATCCGAGATCGAGGAAATGATCGAGGTCATCGCCGGCCTCGAGGCGACCGCCGCCGATCTCGCCTGCCGCATCATCACCGATGCGGAGATCGACGGCATCTCCCGCGACCACGACGCCATGGTGACGGCCTGGAAGGCCGGCGAGGAGGGCGTCTACTTCGCCCTGAACCGGGCGATCCACGAGGGCATCATGCGGGCGAGCCGCAATGCCACCCTGGGGGGCATCTACGACAGCCTGTCGGGCCGCATCCAGCGCTCGCGCTACGCCGTGCACCAGACGCCGGAGCAATGGGCGCAATCCGTCCGCGAGCACGAGCAGATGATCGCGTTGCTCCGCGCCCGGGACGGCGAGGCGCTGGCTCCGCTGATGCGCGCCCATATCCGGGCCCGGACTCCGGTGATCGCCGAGAATTTCGGGACGGCAGGCCAGGACGCTTCCGGCACAACGGCCTGAGCCGGGCGCCGGTCAGGCCGCCCGGACCGTCCCGAGGAAGCGTGCCAGTTCCTGCGCCAGATGCTCGGATTCGTGTGAGAGTTCGGAGGCCGACGCCAGGACCTGGGACGCGGCTGCGCCGGTTTCCTCGGCCGCTCCGGCGACCCCGGTGATGTTCGTGGTGACCTCGCCGGTGCCGGTGGCTGCCTCGCCCACGTTGCGCACGATCTCCTGCGTCGCCGCGCCCTGCTCCTCGACCGCCGCCGCGATCGAGGTCGCCACGGTGCTGATCTCGCGGATGCGGCTGCTGATGCCCTCGATCGCGGAGACGGCCTGACCGGTCGAACCCTGGATCCGGCCGATCTGCCCGCTGATCTCCTCGGTGGCCCGCGCGGTCTGGTTGGCGAGTTCCTTCACCTCCGCGGCGACCACGGCGAAGCCGCGACCCGCCTCACCGGCGCGGGCCGCCTCGATGGTGGCATTCAGCGCCAGCAGGTTGGTCTGGCCCGCGATGCTCGCGATCATCGCCACCACGTCGCCGATCCGCGCGGCCGCGGCGCTCAGTTCCTGAACCTGCGTCGCGGTCTCGGCGGCCTCGTCCACCGCCCGCTGGGCGAGCTGGGTCGAGCCGTCGACCTGACGCCCGATCTCCTGCACGGAGGCTCCGAGTTCCTCGGCTGCCGCCGCCACCATGCCGACATTGGCCGCCGCCTGTTCCGCCGCCGCCGCCACCGTGGTGGATTGCTGCGCCGTCGCGGAGGCGGTGCCGGCCATGCTCTGGGCCGTTCCGCGCAGCTGGCTCGCCGCCGCCGTCACCCGGCCGAGGATCCCGCCGACGGCGCCCTCGAACCCGTCGGCCATCTCACGCATCGCCGCCTTGCGCTGGGCTTCGGCGCCCGCCCGGGCGAGGCGGGTTTCATCCTCCAGAACCCGGCTGCGCACGAGATTCGCCCGGAAGGTGTCAAGAGTGTCGGCCATGGCGCCGATCTCGTCGCGGCGGCCCACGCTGGGAATCTCGGTTTCGGCGTCGCCATCCGCGACGCGCCGCATGGCCGCCGTCATCGCGCCGAGCGGGCGGGTCACCCCCAGGAGGGTGTAGCCCATGGCGGCCAGCGCCATCAGGGCCGACAGCCCGAGCATGATCTGGGTGACCCGCATCGCGCTGGCCTGTTCGGCACGCGCGGCCGCCTTGGCGGCTCCACCGACCTGGTCGTTGAAGGTGACCAGCTTGCGCAAGGCGCCCGAGGTCGCGAGATAGTCGGCGTTCATGGCACCGCGAAACAGCGTCAGGATCTCGTCGCGCCGGGCCGGGTCCATACCCTGAAGCCGGCTCCAATCCTGGCTCATCAACGCGAGTTTGCCGGTGACGTCCGCGTACAGCGCCCCCTCCTCGGGGGAACTCACCAGGGCCTGGTAGGCGGCCCGCTTCGCCTCCAACTCCTTGGCCAGACCGGCGGCCTGGGTGACGCTGTTGCCGCGCTCCTCGGCGGTCTCGGCCAGGACGTAGCGGAACTGCCAAAGGCGGATGCGCATCACCAAAGCATTCATCGTGTGCGCGGAATCAACCGAGGGTAGAACGTTGTCGGACAGCACTGTGATGCGGTCGCCGATGGTGTCGAGCTTTGCCAGCGAGACGAGCCCTTGGCCCGTCGTGATGACCGTCAGCAGACCGAAGAGTCCGATCAGCGTCTTCTTGAGGGAGGGGCGCATGGCAAGGGTCCGAATAGCGGCAGGTCTGTCAGTGTCACCACACGGTTAGAATGACGCCCTTAAGAATGGCTTTCCGGAATCTTCTCGGATTCAACCTGTGGGATCAGAGTTGCGTGCCGCGACAAGGACTTGCGTAAAGCCCGGCGCCGGTCAGGCCGCGGCGTTGATCGAGCGCAGGCCGGCCACGAGGTCGGAGAAGCGGTCCCCCTGAACGATGACGTGGGCGCGCAACCGGTCGGATGCCGCGGCCTCGTCACCCGATACGATCGCGGCGACGATGGCTTCGTGCTCGGCGAGCGATTGTCCGAGGCGGTTGCGGGCGCGGAGCTGGAGGCGCCGGAAGGGCGCGAGCCGCCGGTGCAGCTGGCGCGCCTGCTCCTCGAGAAAGCCGTTCCGGCAGGCCCGGTAGACCACCGTGTGGAAGACGTAGTTCTCGGCATAATACGTCTCGGGATCGCCGGCCGCCGCCGAGACGCCGCAGGCCGCCAGGGCAGCCTTCAGGGCCGCCTCGTCGTCTGGCACCAGACGCCGCGCCGCGAGGCGGCCGCACGAGGCCTCGATCTCCGCCATGGTTTCGAACATGGCGATCAGGAGCTGCGGATCCGGGGCGCTGACGATGGCGCCCCGCCGAGGCTTGATCTCCACGAGGCCGGTCATCGCCAGTTGCAGCAAGGCCTCGCGGATCGGCGTGCGCGACACCCCGAAGCGCTCCGCCAGCTCCGTCTCGTCGAGGCGTGCCCCGATGGACAGACGCCCATCCACGATCTCGGTTTCGATGGTGTGCCTGAGGCGACGCGATTGGTTCATGCGCGGAGATCCCAGTCCGGTTTTCATCCTGCCCACTCACAACAATCAGGCGCGCTCCATTATTCATCTTCGTTGACAAAATATACAAGACGTCGTTTCATGTATAAAGAAGTGGCGGTGCAGTATAAATGCTGCGCTGCAAAAAGGAGGCGGCCAGAGGCCTGCCCAGGGAGAGACTCGCCATGATGTTGACGCGCCGTGCCCTCGTCGCCGGCGGCCTCGCCGCCCCCGCCATCCTCTCGCTCGGCTCCCGCGCCCGGGCTGCCACCACCACCCTGAAGCTCTCGCACCAGTTTCCCGGCGGCACCATCGATGAGGGCGATTTCCGCGATCGTCTGTCGCGGAAGTTCGCCGCCCTGCTGGCCGAGCGCTCGAAGGGCGCCATCGAGGTGCAGGTCTATCCGGGCTCGTCCCTGATGAAGACCAACGCCCAGTTCGGCGCCATGCGGAAGGGCGCGCTCGACCTGTCGCTCTACCCGTCGCCCTATGCCGGCGGCGAAGTGGCGGAGATGAATATCGGCCTGATGCCGGCGCTGGTGAGCTCCTACGAGCAGGCCATCGCCTGGAAGAAGGCGCCGGTCGGCCGGAAGATCACCGAGATCCTCGATTCCAAGGGCATCCTCCTCGTCTCCTGGGTCTGGCAATCGGGCGGCGTCGCCAGCCGCGAACGCCCGCTCTACACCCCGGCGGATGCCAAGGGCCTCAAGGTCCGCGGCGGATCGCGCGAGATGGACCTGATGATGAAGCAGGCCGGCGCCGCGACCCTGTCGATCCCCTCCAGCGAATCCTACGCCGCCATGCAGACCGGGGCCTGCGATGCGGTCATCACCTCGTCCACCAGCCTGATCTCGTTCCGCCTCGAGGAACTATCGAAGGCCCTGACCTCGGGCCGCGAGCGCTCCTACTGGTTCATGCTCGAGCCGCTCATGATGTCGAAAATCGCGTTCGAGCGCCTGCCCAAGGACCAGCAGGACCTCGTCATGGCGATCGGCGAGGAGCTCGAGCCCTTCGGGCAGGCCGGTGCCAAGGCGGACGACACCAAGGTCGAGGAGATCTTCGGCAAGGCCGGAGCCAAGGTGCAGAACCTCGACGAGAAGACGCTCGGCCAGTGGCGCGACATCGCCCGCGAGACGGCCTGGAAGGACTTCGCGGGCAAGTCGGCGAACTGCGCCGAGCTCCTCAAGCTGGCGGAGCAGGTGTCGTGAGCCACGCCTTCGACGCGGCCTCGGCCGCTTCCGAGACCGCGTCGGTCGCCCCCGAGCCCCGGATTCCCGGCCTGCTCGGGCATCTCGACCGGGGCATGAAGGCGATCAACCGGGTGATCATGCTGCTCGGCGGCATCGCCCTGGTCTGCGCCTGCCTCGTGCTCAGCTACAGCGTGGTGGTGCGTTACGCCCTGCACGAGCCCACCGACTGGCAGGACGAGATGGCGGTGTTCCTCATCGTGGGGGCCACCTTCTTCTCGGCCGCGGCCGTCCAGGCCAAACGCGGCCACGTGGCGATCGAGGCCTTGAGCGGGCTGCTCTCGCCGCGCGTGAACCGGGTCCGCCTGCTGGTGGCCGACCTCATCAGCATCGTGTTCGTCACCTTCTTTGCCTGGAAGAGCTGGAGCCTGCTGCACGAGGCCTGGGTCGACGGTCAGGTCTCGCAATCCTCCTGGGGGCCGCCCCTGTGGATTCCCTACGCGCTGATGGCTTTGGGCATGAGCTTCCTCGGCCTGCAATTCCTGCTGCAGATCATCGAGGCGCTGACCTACGGGCCGCGCGCCGCCGGCTGGGCCAACCCGAAGGTCGGCCTCGGCGCCGATCTCAACAAACCTTCTCTGAAGAACCCTTCCCTGAACAACTCTTCCCTCAAGACGGGCTCCCACCCATGAGCGTCGCCGCCATCGGCTTCCTGTATGCGGGCGCAACGCTGAGCGCGATGCTCGCCGGCATCCCCATCGCCTTCGCCTTGGGCTTCGTCGCCCTGGCCTTCATGTATGTCTTCATGCCCGGCGCCTCCCTCGATACGGTGGCGCAGAACGTCTACGAGGAGATGGCCTCCATCACCCTGCTGTCGATTCCGCTCTTCATCCTGAAGGGCGCCGCTATCGGACGGAGCCGAGCGGGCCAGGATCTCTACTCCGCCATGCATGCCTGGATGCACCGCATCCCCGGGGGGCTCGGCATCGCCAACGTCTTCGCCTGCGCGCTCTTCGCCGCGATGGCGGGATCCTCGCCCGCCACCTGCTCGGCCATCGGTTCGGCGGGCATCCCCGAGATGCGCAAGCGCGGCTACTCGCCGGGCTTCGCCGCCGGCATCATCGCGGCGGGCGGCACGCTCGGCATCCTGCTGCCGCCCTCCATCACCATGATCCTCTACGCGGTGGCCGCCGAGCAGTCGCTCGGGCGCCTGTTCCTCGCCGGCATCGGGCCGGGCCTGCTGCTGGTCGCCCTGTTCGCCACCTGGTCGGTCTATCGCTTCCGCGCGGAATACGCCGCCGCCAAGGACGCCTACGAGCGCCACGGAACCCCCTCGGCCATTCTGGCGGAGGACACCTACAGCATGCGCCAGCGCTTCTCGACGCTGCCGCGAGTGCTGCCCTTCGTGATCCTGCTCACCGGCGTGATGGTGGCGCTCTACGGCGGCTACGCCACGCCCTCCGAGACCGCCGGCCTCGGCGGCCTGCTGGCGCTCGGCCTGATCGCCCTCATCTACGGTGTCTGGCGCCCCCGGGACGTGAACCCGATCCTCGCCGCGACCCTGCGGGAATCCACCATGCTGATGCTCATCATCGGCATGTCGCTCCTCTACGCCTACGTGATGAGCTACCTGCACATCTCGCAATCGGCCGCGAGCGCGATCGTGGCGATGCAGCTCTCGCCCTGGGTGCTGCTGGTGACGATCCTCGGCCTCGTGATCCTGCTCGGCTTCTTCCTGCCGCCGGTCTCGATCATCCTGATGACGGCACCGATCATCCTGCCGCCGCTCAAGGCGGCCGGATTCGACCTCGTCTGGTTCGGCGTCGTGATGACCATCACCATGGAGATGGGCCTGATCCACCCACCGGTGGGCCTCAACATCTTCGTCATCAAGAACATCGCCCCCGACATCCCGCTCAAGGACATCATCTGGGGCACGCTGCCCTTCGTGATCCTGATGGCCGTGGCGATCCTGATCCTCTGCCTCGTGCCCGGCATCGCCATGTGGCTGCCGAACTGGCTCCTGCCCACCACGCGGTGAGGGCCGGCGCCGCGCAAAGGGCCGGCGCCGCGCAAGCCGCGCCATCGTCGAATCGACCCGGCCCCGGATGGGGCGTGCGACAGGGGCAGCCCGTCGCGCGCCCCGCCCGGGGCCGATCCGTTTCCGGGGTGCGGGGAGGGGATC